>JBDUCP010000160.1:0-4134 GCA_040003405.1 Verrucomicrobiota bacterium | reverse complement strand
AAGTAGATAACACCATCATCGTCGTGCAGCACCGTCGCTTTCCGCGCGCCATGCTCACCCGCGTCAACCAGGCGATCCTCGGGGTGGGTGGTACGGTTCTTGGCGTGGTGTTGAACAATGTCGATCTGAAGCACGATCAAAACTACTACTACTACACAAGCTACTACAGCTACTACACACCGCGGGAGGGCCAAGTGCGGGCGTCCTCCCGTGCGCCCGCTGCTACCACGGCGCAAAACGGTTCGACCGATCCTGAGGAATACTAAATGCGCACAGTTTTTGTCACGGTCTTCGCTTTTTGTTCCCTCACCGGCTTTGCTATGGCACAGGCCACCTTGCGCGTCGGAGATCCGGTGGAGCTAAAAATTAGCGGCGTTCCCGCCGAGGAACAGGCCCAAGTCAACAATACGTATTCGGTCGATACCAACGGCTCAATCAGCTTGCCCTACATCAGCAAGGTTCGCGCGGAAGGCCAGACGCCGGCGCAACTCGCCGCCGCCATCGAGTCTAATTATCGTTCGGGGAAAATTTACACCAACCCCACCATCACCATCGTGATGCAGCCCAATGCGCGATTCGTGAATGTCGGTGGCGCGGTCCGCACCCCCTCGCGCGTTCCCTTTACCGAAGACATGACGCTCCTGACTGCGATTAACGCCGCCGGCGGTTTTAATGATTTCGCCGATCAGAAGCGCGTGCGCGTTTTGCGCGGCAACGACGTGAAGGTTTACGATGTCCGGCAGTTTCGGAAGGATCCATCGCAGGATCTGAAACTGCGTCCCGGTGACAAGGTCGAGATTCCGCAAAGCTTCTTCTAGCCGGCTACCCCGCTCGCATGCGAGCATTCTCGCCGCTATTCGTCCGGAGAGATCACGTCGCGGTGCAGCCACGCATAGCGCAGCCCCGAATAAATCGTAAGCGCCATGGTGATCCAAACCAGCAGCATTCCTCCTTCGTCCCACAGGCGGGCCCACCAAACACTCCTGCTGTCAAAATATTCCAGTTCGCGGGCGGCCAGCAACGCCAGAAAAAAAATAACCGTAATGATCTGCCATGAAGTTTTATGCTTCCCGAGACGTTCCGCGGGCAGGACCTGACCGCGCGCGCTCGCCATCAGGCGTAATCCAGTAATCAAAAAATCGCGCGCCACTACGGTTGTCGCTGCCCACGCAGGAATCGCTTTCAATGGCACCAGTGAAATAAAGGCGGCTGCCATCATGATTTTGTCCACCAGCGGATCCATCAGCTTGCCAAAATTTGTGACCGAGCCGTAGCGACGCGCAATCTCGCCATCTAGAAAATCGGTCGCACCCGCCAGGAGAAAAATAATCAGCGCCGCGCAGCGGCCGAATCGCCAATCGAGATTGAGCGCGGCCACGAACAGCACCGTTAATACGAGCCGGCCGATGGTTAATCGATTCGCCCAGTTCATGCGAGTGCGGACGGAAGATCGCAACTCGCTGACACTTTTGTGATTGCGGCGTCGGAAACCGAAGCCGCCGAGAAAACCGGATGCTTCCAGATCGGAACGGTCCGCTTTAATTCATCCATGATCCACTGGCTGGCGTTGAATGCGGCTGTGCGATGGCCGCTTTCCACTCGCACAATCACGGAAACGTCGCCCGCTGGTACAAATCCGAGGCGATGTCGAATGAAGACGAACTGCACCCCGAATTTTTCCAAAGCGGTCTGAGCCAGGATTCGCATCTGATGCTCGGCCATCTCCTGGTGCGCTTCGTAGGCGATGCCGGTTATGAAGCGTGAGCCCTCCAGCACGCGGACCACGCCGGCGAAGTCCACGATCGCGCCCGCCATGACCTCACCACGCCGCGGAGGGAAATGCAGGCTAGATTCAGTGATTGAAACTTCGTAATCGGAAATTGCCATGGGCGGAGAGAAGAGACTAGAATCGCTCTTTCAAGGAGATACTTATAATGACCGCGAATCAATGTGATATTGGACTGATCGGCTTGGCCGTCATGGGCGAAAATCTCGTCCTGAACATGGAGTCGAAAGGATTTTCCGTCGCCGTCTTCAATCGGACAACGGAAGTCACCGATAAATTTGCGGCGGGAAAAGCGCACGGGAAAAATATCCAGCCGACGCGGACGATGGAGGAATTCGTCGCTGCGCTGACGCGTCCGCGCAAAGCGATGATCATGGTGAAGGCCGGCGCGCCGGTGGACGCGGTCATCAATCAACTCGCGCCGTTGCTGGAAAAAGGCGACGTCATTATCGATGGCGGAAATTCCCTTTTTACCGACACCCAACGGCGCTGCAAAGATTTGGAAGACCGCGGCCTGCACTTTGTCGGCTGCGGGGTTTCTGGCGGCGAAGAAGGCGCGCTCAAAGGTCCGTCGCTCATGCCCGGTGGTTCGCGCGAATCCTGGGAAATCATCGCGCCGATTTTCCGCAAGATTGCCGCGCAAGTCGATGGCGAGCCTTGTTGCCGTTACATGGGACCCGATGGTGCCGGCCATTACGTGAAGATGGTCCACAACGGGATTGAGTACGGCGACATGCAGCTCATCTGCGAAGCCTACGCGATCCTAAAAGACGTTGTCGGCCTTCAGGCCAATGAGTTGGCCGACACCTTCACGGAATGGAACAAGGGCGATCTCGACAGTTATCTCATCGAGATCACTTCGCAGATTTTTCGAAAAATAGATCCGGACACTGGCAAGCCGCTCGTCGATGTGATTCTTGACAAAGCCGGGCAGAAAGGAACCGGGTTGTGGACCCTCCAGTCGGCGCTCAGCCAGTCCGTCGTTATTTCTACGATCAACGCCGCCGTAGAAGCGCGTGTCATCTCCTCACGAAAAGACGAGCGCGTGGCCTCTTCGAAAATCCTGCCGCAACCGGTGGCGAAGAAATTCACCGGTGACCGAACCGAATTGATCACGGCGGTGCGCGACGCGCTTTACGCCTCCAAGATCGTTTCCTATGCCCAGGGAATGGAATTGCTCGGCGCTGCCAGCGCGGGGGCACACTGGGACCTGAACTTTGGCGACATCGCCACCATCTGGCGCGGCGGTTGCATTATCCGCGCGAAATTTTTGAATCGGATCAAGGAGGCGTACGAGCGCGACAGCAAGCTTCACAATCTGCTCCTCGACCAATACTTCACCGACATCATCAAACGGACCCAGGACAACTGGCGCGTGGCGATCGCCACTGCGGTGAAACACGGCGTAGCGGTCCCGGCGTTCAGTGCGTCGCTCGGCTATTTCGATAGTTATCGCTCCGCGCGACTTCCGTCGAACCTGCTACAGGCGCAACGCGATTTTTTTGGCGCGCATACCTACGAACGCGTGGACCGACCGGGCGTCTTTCACACGGAGTGGATGGAATCCGATTCGAAGCCGACCGAGAAATCCGCTGAACCGAAAGAGACGACGCGGCGCCACGCCGGGGAGTAACGTTCAATGCCAATCTACGTTTACGAGACGATGTCGAAACCGTCTCGGCGCTTCGAGGTGCAGCAGAGCATGAAAGACGAACCGCTGAAGGTGGATCCTAAAACGGGAGAACCGGTGCGGCGCGTGATTTCTGGCGGTTACGGCGTGCATGTTCCCGGCGGATCCGCTGGTCCTTCCGTCGGTTCCGTCGGTTCGCACGGTTGCGGACCGGGCTGCGGCCATTAATGAAAATCGTGCGACTCGCTGCCGACGAGTTGTTCGTGCGCGAGCGGTCGGATTTTTTGCGCCTTGATCAGCACAACGTTTTCTGTGTTCTGCACCGTTCCTTCGATAACCAGAAACGGCTCTTCCGTAATCAAGAGCCGCATGCGCTCGAATAAATCCGGCGTGAGGATCGCGTTCGAAACTCCGGTTTCATCTTCCAGGCTGATAAAAACAAAACCTTTCGCTGTGCCTGGCCGCTGACGACAAATGACATTGCCCGCGATTTGAACCGTCGCTCCGTGACGCGCTGATCGCAGGTCGCTGGCCCGCCAGATATCCGACAATTGCGCACGCAACAGTTTCATCGGGTGCGGCCCGGTCGTCAGGTTCATGGCAGTGTAATCCGCTTTCACGCGTTCCGGCATCGACATGGGCAGGAGCGGTGACAAAGATTTTCGGGTAGGGTGGGCGTCTCGCCCGCCGGTTTCGGCATCTTGCCGAAACAATCTTT
>JBDUCP010000021.1:0-14035 GCA_040003405.1 Verrucomicrobiota bacterium | reverse complement strand
TCTTCGGGCGGGCCGGCCGCTGCGCGATTTTCGGATTGCCAGGTAATCCGGTGTCGGCCTTTGTCACCTTTCTCCTCTTCGTGCGTCCGGCGATTTTGAAAATGATGGGTGCGCGTGCGGACGAGCTTTCCTTGCCGCAGCAGTACGTGCAATTATCGGAAAAAATATCGAACCCCGGCGAACGTCCACATTATGTACGGGGCGTAGTTGCGCACGGAAAATTCGAGGCGATTGGCCGCCAGGAATCACACGCGCTCTACGGCCTAAGCCTCGCCAATGGTCTCCTCCGAATTCCAGCCGGCGACACATTTCCGGCGGGCGCAATCGTGCCGGTGCTCAGTATAGACTGAGTCGCCGTGCGCTGGTGCGGTTGACACCCATCCTTCGCATTTTACCTTGCACGCGTTGAATACGACCATCGACGCGCCACGCAGCCAGGATCGCACCGATCAATTCCGTACGGACGCCGAACGGCTTTCTCACATCATCATGGAGATGCAGCGGTGCTTCGTCCTGCGACTTTGCCAGGAGCTCGCGCCGGGCAATGTATCATTCCCGCAGTTTTTTCTTCTCGCCGCGCTCGATCACAACGAAGTGCTGACCATGTCGGCCATTGCGCGCAAGATGGAACATACGACGGCAGCGGCGAGCGGGCTGGTCGCGCGACTCGAAAATCTCGGCTATATCGTGCGCTCGAGCGTGCGCGAAGATCGGCGCAAGGTAATGGTCTGTATTACCCCCAAGGGTTCCGCGCTCGTTCAGCGCATCCGCGCCGAAATGGTGGGAAATCTGATGAAAATAATGGCGCATTTGACCCCGCACGAGCAAAAGGCCTGGCTCCAGATTTACACGAAGATCCACGAATATTGCCAAAAGAAATGACTTCAGCAGCCGCTTGTTTTTACACAGGGTTGCGAACGTTATGGCACTCTCCGTGTTACGAAATTGGAACGCGCTAATCCCACCCGCGGGAAGAAAGTAAAGGAGTTACGATTCGCTCTAAAATTTTAGTTGTCTGGGGTGCAGGGCTTTGCAGTGTGGCCGGGAGTGACGGCACGCCGAATGCATAACGAACCCGGAAACCGTCGTCGCTCTTTCACGGCTCCTGTATTCCAAGGGCGATTTTTTACCTTTCCTTAATGCGGACAATCACTCGTTACATCACCTTTACCGCCGCATTCCTCTTTTTGGCGGTTCCGGATTTGCTTGTGGCCGGTTCCGATTACAGCGAGCCGCGCATTGGCGCTCCGGTTTTTAATCTCGACCAGGCGATTCTGACCGCGCTCCAGCGCAATCCCGAAATTCAGCGGGCGCGACAGGAGATCGAACGCACCAAAGGACTTTATATTGAAATGCGCGCGCAAATCCTGCCGCGGATCGATGCGACCGGCGCATTCCAGGATACGGACCCGCGCTTGCAGGTGAATCACGGCGGACCGGAGGTGACGGTCGGCACCATCGGCTCCGGAGGTTTCATGACGGCGGAGCGCCAGTACAACGTGCGGTTGCAGGCGAGTCAGGCGCTCTTCGCCGGCGGTCGCATTGTCTCTCAAATCCGCGCGGCGGATTTCAGTCGCGACAGTAGCTACTTCGCGTTTCGTAACGTCATCGACCAGATCGTTTCGCTCGTGCGGCAGCAATTTTATCAGGTGCTGCTCAACCGGGCCCTCATCGGCGTGCAGGAGGAATCGGTGAAGTTGCTCGGGAGTCAGGTGCAGGATCAACAGAACCGTTTCGAAGCCGGCACCGTCCCGCGCTTTAATGTGTTGCAGGCGCAGGTCGCACTCTCGAATCAATATCCGGAGCTCATCACCGCGCGAAATAATTACCGCATCTCCCAGTTGCAACTGGCGAAGACCCTCGGTCTCGATTTTGATCCGCTACGTGGAAACGCGCCGCCGCTACAAGCCGTCGGCGAATTGCAATTTCAGCCTCGCAACATGCCGATCACCCGGGCCGTCGAAGTAGCCAAAGATCGGCGCCCTTTTCTGAAGCAGCAGAAAGCGAATATGCTTGGGAATTCCGAACAGGTGCGCGTGGCCCGTGCCGGTTATTTTCCCCAGCTCAACGCCACCGGCGGCTCGGAAGTGCGCAGTTCTTCCTTCAGCGACGATCCGCGCGATGTGAGCAATGGTTATATTTTTGGCGCCACCGGCAGTTGGGCGATTTGGGATTGGGGAGAGACTCATGGTCGCGTGAAACAGGCGCGCGCGATCCTCGAGCAATCGAAAATTACCTACGATGACGCAGTGCGGCAGGTGGAACTCGAAGTGCAGCAGGCCTACGCCAATATGCAACAAGGGCGCGAGTTAATTCAAAGCCAGTCGCAGAATGTGGCTCAAGCAGACGAAGCCCTCCGCCTCGCCAGCGCGCGGCTCGGCGCCGGCGCCGGCACGCAGCTTGAAGTGCTTAATGCGCGCGTCGAGGTCACGCGCGCGCAATCCATTCGGCTGCAAGCGCTCTACACTTATAACGCGGCGGTGGCGGAGTTCGATCGCGTGACCGCGACGGAAGTCACGTATGCGAACGAACTCGACGAACCAGTGACTAGGGGAAAACTTAAGACCGATGCGCTTCCGACGCCGGCGCCGAAACCGACGCCGCTTCGCTTAAACGGCGCCGGAATTCGAACGCGCGTTCATTGAGCTTCGCCGTCGAGCATTTTTCTGCGCTCACCAATCTCACGGGAGTTGCGCACGGCTTTGCGACTCGTGTCCCCGGCATCGACGTGACGCAAGATAAAGCGGATGCGCGCGCGCGACTCGATCACGCTCATCGCGAACTTCGTGCCGCGCGGGGGCTCGGACGCGCCCCATTTGTCACGTCGCAGCAAGTTCACGGAAACCAAATCGCCATCATCGATGAGCCAATTACAGCAGATAAATGTTTCGCTGGCTGTGATGGTCTGATCACAAATCAGCGATCAGTTTGTCTCGGCATCTACGTGGCGGATTGCTGCGCGGTTTTTTTGGTCGATCCAAAACGGCAGGTGATTGGTCTGGTGCATTCCGGAAAAAAAGGGACCGAGCTGGAAATTGTTTCGAATGCGATCCGAGCGATGACACAACGTTTTGGTTCGCTCGCTTCGGATTTGATTGTGCAACTGAGCCCCTGTATTCGCCCGCCGCATTACGAAATCGATTTCGCCGCGAAAATCGTGCAGCAGTGTCGAGAGTTAGGCGTGGTTGAGTTGCACGATTGCGGCGTTTGCACGGCGTGCGATTTGGATCGCTACTATTCCTATCGCGCGGAAAAGGGACGCACCGGGCGGATGCTCGCCTTCTGCGCGCTCGCCTGATTATTCGTCGCTCTCCAAGCTGGCGCGATAAGAAACAAACCCGCGTTTGCCTGCGTTGGCGACGAAGTCAAAAAATTCCTGGCCTAACGAAGCAAAATTTTCCTCCTTCGCCTTCTGCATAGCCTGCGTTCTATTGAGGCCGCTCGTGTAAAGCAGTCTGAATGCGCGCTTGATTTCGTCACGTTCCGCCGTGCTCAATCCAGCCCGTCGCAATCCCACGGCGTTGATGCCAAGCGCATAGTTTGCCACGGCCGTCACAAAAGGAGGCACACTTCTCGTCGTGCGTCCCTGCGCCAAAGCAAGACGCCCGACGCGCACATGTTGGTGGAACATCGACCCGCCACCGAGGAACGCGCCGTCCGCGACGCTGACGTGACCGCCCAGCAACGAATCATTGGCCATGACGACGCCGTTACCGACTTTGCAATCGTGGCCCACGTGCGCACCGACGAGCAAAAAATTGCGGTCGCCTAACACCGTCGCGCTGCCTTCGGCGCTTCCCCGATGAATGGTGCAATGTTCGCGAATCACATTCGCGCTTCCAATCTCCACGCCGCTTTCTGTTCCCGCATCGAAACTTAGATCCTGCGGAGCGGTCCCGATGACGGTGCCGTGACCAACAAAATTTCCCGAGCCCATCTTAACCGCACCCTCAATCACCACATGTGATTGGATGATGCAGTTGTCGCCGATGATTGCCTCCGCGCCGACGATCGAGTACGGCCCGACGTCCACCTCCGCTCCTAACTGCGCTCTGTTGTTCACGAGGGCGGTCGGATGAATTCTCACAGCACGCCCGCCTCCTTGAAACTGAAGTAGGGCAGCCGGCCATCCGCGGGCGCTCCGATGATGATGTGATCGAGCAACTTGATTTGCAGCAGTTCCGCAGCTTCCACCAGACGTCTCGTTAGGCTGTGATCGGCCTGGCTCGGTGACGGATCGCCGGAGGGATGATTGTGCACCACGATCACCGCGTAGGCAGATGAAATCACGGCTGGCCGAAAGACATCTCGCGGATGCGCGATGCTTTCATTGATGCTGCCTAACGAGACTTCCTCGGTCCGCAGTAGATGGTATCGCGTATCGAGCAGGATTACGCGCAGCGATTCTTTGTGCAGCGCGCGCATTTGCGGGGCCAATAAATCGTAAACCAGTTCGGGCGAATCGATTTTCTGGCTCGAGAGTCGTTCGTTCGCCAGTCGTTGACCGAGACCAAACGCCGCCACGAGTTGAATCGCCTTCGCGTTGCCGATGCCACGAATCGCCGCAATTTCCTTCACCGTGCAGCGGCTCAAACCAGAAAGTGATACATACTTTTCGACAAGCTGCCGCGCGACCTCGACCGCGTTCGCGCCCGGCAATCCCGTGCGCAACAATATCGCAATCAACTCCGCATCGGTCAGTGCGCCCGCGCCCCGAGCGAGAAGTTTTTCGCGCGGCCGCTCGTCCGGCGGCATTTCGCGAATCTTGGTTTGAGCCACAAATGCTAAATGCGAAATTGATCGAGCAATTCCCTCAGCGCATCGCCGAATTGAAAAAGGGAATCGGCATATTGATTGGATGGAAGCGATTCGAGCTCGCGTTGCGCCTCGCGAATCAATCCATCGGCGGCATCGAGAGAACCTTTCAACGCACCATCGGGCGCATTCATTCGGAGGAGCTTTGCGATCGCATCAGATTGCTCTTCCAGAATCAGCGCGCAGTATTGCTCGCGCTCGATCGGCGGAGCTGAGTTCAGCAACATCAGGACGGGCAGAGTCAATTTCCCTTTTCGCAAATCGGTGCCCAGCGTCTTTCCGATCTCCGTTTCATTTCCCACGATGTCGAGGCAGTCATCGTAAATTTGATACGCCGTTCCAATTTTCCTTCCGAAATCTTTCAGCGTCCGCACCGTTGCCGTGTCGGCGTCATTTAGCACCGCGCCAAGCTCAGCGGCGGCGGCGAAAAGTGAACCGGTCTTCATCTCCACGATGCGCAGATAATCATCGATGCCGAGATGCAGATCGAAACGCCGCTGCGTCTGAATGATTTCCCCGGAACAAACATCGCGTGCCGCGCGCGCGATGGTACGACTTACCGCCGGGCTCTCGAAATTAGTCGAAAGATTAAGCGCTTGGGCAAACAGACAATCTCCGAGCAGGACACTGAGCGAATTTCCCCAGCGCGCATTCACTGTCGGCTGCGCGCGACGCCGTTCCGCTTCGTCCATGATGTCGTCATGCACGAGCGTGGCGATGTGAATGAGTTCTACGATGACCGCGAGATCGAGATGGGCCGAGGTGACCCCGCCACTTGCGCCGCCGCTCAGTAATGCCATGAGCGGGCGAAGGCGCTTGCCGCGACCGCCAATCGCGTAAGTGACGTAGCCTTCAATCGCCGGATCGAAGGCCGTCGCTTGTTGAGCGATGCGCGATTCCACTTCCTGCAATTCTGCCTGCACCAGCGAGATCACTCGCGCCAACGCGCGGTCGGGAGAGGCTGATGGCGCGCGCGAGTGTGCAAAAACTTCCACAACTGCAGAATAGAAGGACGGCGTTTCGCTGTCAAAACAACTGGCAACGCATCCGCCGGTAATTATCGGCGGGTTAGCCACTCGACCGTTCCATATTTCGATTGAGCGAGGGCATGTGCGCGGTCAATAAGCGGCGGCGATAGATCTCGACCTTCGAAGCCAGGGCAAAGTCTGCTGGCAAAATCATGGACAAATCGCGCCGGCAATTTCTCGAGTTGAATACTGCCCTGATGCAACAAGCCGGCACGCGACCGGCGATGCGCGGCCCCTGCGATTTTCTCCCCCGCACAGATTACGTCGTGGCGAACGGCATTAGCGAAACAAGCGTTCGAGATTTTTGGTGCGGCAGAATTCGCCAGAGCGGCGTCGATTTGATTGGCGACCAACGCCGCGCGGATGGCTTCGTGTACATCAGAATAAATTTGCAAGGACGATCGCGCGCAGGTTGGGGCGGCTGACGGAATGATTATCGAATAGGTCAAATCGTCGCCGTGGGGAACGATTCCGCCGCCAGTCCAGCGCCGAACGATGTCGTGGTCGCGCTGTTGACCGGCGACTTCCGCATATCTTCCAAAATAACCGAACGAGAGGGCGCGGCCTAACCAATGATAAAGCCGGAGCGTCGGACAGCTCGTCGTGAGGAGTAAGGCTTCATCCACGGCCATGTTGAGCGCTCCACTTTTCGGCTCGGCGTCGTGATAGACATGGAGCTCATCAAACATGCACTCGTTAGGCCAAAAATTCGGCGAGCAAATTTCGCAACGCGACGCGCGGCTCTGCTGCGGCGGTGATTGGTCGGCCAATGACCAAATAATCAGCACCAGCCGCAATCGCTTCGCGCGGCGTCATGAAACGTTTTTGATCGCCTGGCTCCGACCAGCTCGGCCGCACGCCCGGAGTTACGATCTTGATTTTGTCGCCGAATTCGATTCGCAATCTTTTTGCTTCATGGGGGCTTGCCACGATGCCATCGATTCCCGCCGAAACGCCGAGCTGTGCCAGGCGCAAAACCTGGTCGTCGATTGATCCTGAGATTCCGGTTTCGCACAGAGTTGCGTCGCTGGAACTCGTCAGAACCGTGACGCCTACAACCAACATCCCGCTTTCTCGCCCATCGACCGCCGCGCGAATCATTTCGCTTCCGCCACTCAGGTGGATCGTCAGCATTCTCACCCCGAGTTTCCCGGCCGCGATTACTGCCTTTGACACCGTGTTCGGAATGTCATGCAACTTGAGATCGAGAAAAATTTTTGAGGCGGTCATCGGAGCGGCACGCAGAATCTCCGGTCCTTCCGCGGTGTAGAGTTGCAGCCCGATTTTAAAATAACCGACATCGGGAGATAGCGCGGCAACAAGATCCAGGGCTTCCTTCTTCGTGGCGACATCGAGCGCGACAATGAGCTTGTCGGCGAACGCAGAATTCATCCTGTCCTTCTTCGGTTTTGCTGAACAAATTGCAAGACATGCAGCTTGATGCGCCCGCGAAGATCAATCTTTCGCTCGAGATCAAAGGCCGGCGCGACGACGGCTTTCACGAAATCGAAACGTTGATGACGCCGATCTCGCTGGCCGATCGTTTGACGGTTGAACGATCTGACGATGCGCGTGTCGCTTTCGTTTGCGACGATCCGTCGGTGCCGAGCGGAGAAGATAATTTAGTCGTGCGCGCGGCCAGGCTTTTTCGAGAGACGACAAAAATCCGCGATGGAGTCAGGATCGGGCTGGAGAAAAAAATCCCGCACGGCGCCGGGCTGGGTGGGGGGAGCAGCGACGCCGCCACGACGTTGCTCTGTCTAAATAAACTTTTCGACGCGCCGCTTAATCAAGAAGAGCTTCTGAGACTTGGAGCAGAGATCGGATCCGACATTCCTTTCTTTATTTCTCAATCTCCGGCGATCTGCCGGGGGCGCGGCGAACTTGTCACTCCCACCGAATTACCGGCGAAGCTAAGTCTCATGTTGGTGAAACCACAATTCGGCGTGCCGACGCCATGGGCCTATGCGCGTTGGAGAAATTCCCATGAACTGCCGCAAGTGGAATACGCAGCGCAGGAAATTTCCGGCCTCCATTTTGTGAATGATCTCGAGCGCCCGGTCTTCGAGAAGTTTATTTTCCTCGGTCAACTCAAGGAATGGCTGCGTGGCCAGGCGGAGATCGGCGCCGCATTGCTTTCCGGTTCAGGCTCGACGGTGTTTGCGGTCCTGCGGGACAGCGCCGATGCAGAAAAATTGGCCGAGCGCGTCCGCGAAATGTTCGATCCGCGACTGTGGACTTATGTGTGCGCTTCCCTTACTCGCCGGCATTCCTTCGCAGACTCGCGATCGCATATTCCCGATTGAGTTTCGCGATGAAGCTGGCGCTGATTTCCGCCGGACAAACGGCTTCGCATTCGTAGGTGTTTGTGCAATTGCCAAAACCTTCCGCATCCATGGCCCGCACCATTTTCAACACCCGGCTCGTTCGTTCCGGTTGGCCCTGCGGCAAAAACGCGAGGTGCGAAACTTTCGCTGCTGTGAACAGCATGGCGGATGCGTTCGGACATGCCGCCGCGCAAGCGCCGCAGCCGATGCAGGCCGCCGCTTCCATCGCCCGGTCGGCATTCTGTTTCGGAATCGGAATGGCATTCGCCTCGGGCGCGGAGCCCGCGCGTGCCGCGATGAAACCGCCCGCTTGCACAATGCGATCAAGCGCGCTGCGATCGACGACGAGATCTTTAATTAGCGGAAACGGTTTCGCGCGGAACGGCTCCACCACAATTGTTTCGCCATCCTTGAACTTGCGCATGTAAAGCTCGCACGCCGCGCCCGGATGATCGGGGCCATGTGCTTCGCCATTGATTGTCAGGCTGCACGTTCCGCAGATTCCCTCGCGGCAGTCGGAATCGAAGGCGATCGGCTCTTCGTCACGACCGACAAGACGCTCGTTTACGACATCGAGCATTTCGAGGAACGATGTGTTTGGCGAAACGTCGGTCGCTTCATATTCGACCAGCTTTCCCTTCGCCTGGGGATTCTTCTGCCGCCAAATCTTGAGTTTGAATCGCACTTACTTGTAGCTCCTTTGCGTGAGTTGAACCGTTTCAAAGTGCAGCGGCTCGCGATGCAACTTCGGCGGCGCGATCGATCCGTTCCCCTGATATTCCCACGCAAAAACATCCGCGAAATTTTCATCGTCGCGCAACGCTTCGCCGTCGGCCGTTTGATGTTCTTCGCGAAAATGTCCGCCGCACGATTCGTCGCGCGTGAGCGCATCGGTGCACATCAACTCGGCGAACTCCAAAAAATCGGCGACGCGCCCCGCGCGTTCGAGTGATTGATTAAAATCTTCGCCATCACCGGGGACGCGGACCTCCTTCCAAAAATGCTCCCGCATTTCTGGAATCCGTGTGAGCGCTTCGCGCAGATCGCGGGCGTTTCGCGCCATCCCGCACTTGTCCCAGAGAAGCAGGCCGAGCTCGCGGTGGAATGAATCGACCGAGCGCTTGCCGTTGATGGAGAGCAGCCGCGCGACGCGCGCGCGCACTTCGCTTTCCGCCTGGCGAAAAGCCGGATGATCGGCGGGCGGGCGTTTGTTGATTTGTCCCGCCAGGTAAACGGGCAGGGTGTAGGGCAAAACAAAATAGCCATCCGCCAGCCCCTGCATGAGCGCGCTCGCGCCGAGCCGGTTCGCGCCGTGATCGGAAAAATTCGCTTCGCCGATGACATGCAGGCCGGGCACGTTGCTCATCAAATTATAATCCACCCAGAGCCCGCCCATGGTGTAATGCACCGCCGGATAAATGCGCATCGGCTGCTTGTAGGCGTCTTCGCCGGTGATCTTTTCGTAAATATCGAAGAGGTTGCCGTAACGCTCGCGAATTGTTTTCTCGCCCAAGCGCGCGATCGCATCCGCAAAATCCAGATAAACACCGCGACCGCTTTCGCCCACGCCGCGGCCTTCATCGCAAACTTCCTTGGCGCTGCGTGAGGAAATATCGCGCGGCGCGAGATTGCCGAAGCTCGGATATTTTCTTTCCAGATAATAATCGCGCTCCGCTTCCGGAATCTGTGCCGGCAGGCGCGTGTCCCCGGCCTTTTGCGGCACCCACACGCGTCCGTCGTTGCGCAGCGACTCCGACATCAACGTTAATTTTGATTGGTAGCCGCCGCTCACGGGAATGCAGGTCGGATGAATCTGCGTGTAGCAAGGATTAGCGAAGAGCGCGCCTTTTTTGTAGGCGCGATAGGTGGCGGTAACGTTACAGCCGCGTGCGTTGGTCGAGAGATAGAAAACGTTTCCGTAGCCGCCGGTCGCGAGAACAACGGCATCACCCGCGTGCGCTTCGATTTTTCCACTCGTTAGGTTGCGCGTGATGATGCCTTTGGCGTGTCCATTAACCAGGACCAGATCGAGCATTTCTGTTTGCGGAAACATTTCGACCGTGCCGGCTGTGATCTGGCGACAAAGTGCCTGATAAGCGCCGAGCAAAAGCTGCTGGCCCGTCTGACCGCGCGCATAAAACGTCCGCGAAACCTGCGCGCCACCGAACGAGCGATTGGCCAGCAGGCCGCCATATTCGCGCGCAAACGGGACACCCTGCTCGACGCATTGATCGATGATTAAATTGCTGACTTCGGCGAGACGATAAACGTTCGCTTCGCGCGCACGGAAATCTCCACCTTTGATCGTGTCGTAAAACAAACGAAAGACGCTGTCGCCGTCGTTCTGATAATTTTTTGCGGCATTGATGCCGCCTTGCGCCGCAATGCTATGTGCGCGCCGCGGGCTGTCCTGATAGCAAAAGCACTTAACGTTGTAGCCGAGCTCACCCAGCGTGGCCGCAGCCGATCCGCCTGCCAGCCCGCTGCCGACCACGATGATTTGAAATTTTCGGCGATTGTTTGGGCTGACCAGCCGCGCATGATCCTTGTGATTCGTCCACTTTTGCGCGAGCGGTCCAGACGGAATTTTCGATTCGAAATTTCCAATCATAGCTATTGCGCCGGCGTTACCCAATGCAATAGCACGGCAACCGGAATGGAAGTGTATCCAACAAAAATGAGCCACGCGAAGATGCGGCCAGTCATCGCGAGCCTCGACGTGAGGTTCTTATCATTCAGGCCTAACGACTGGAAAAAGCTCGACGCGCCATGAGTAAGATGCAGCGTCAGCAAAAAAAGCCCGATGATGTAGAAGGCCGAGATGTAGATATTTTGAAAACCGTAAACCATCATTGAGAAAACGTCGTAGCGGTTTAGCGGATCGTTTTGTAACAAGGGGAAACGCGGATTAAATTGCCGGGCGGTAAAATGCAACAGATGAAAAAAGATGAAGGCGAGAACAACGAGTCCGCTCACGACCATATGTCGCGACGCGAAGCTGGCCTTCACATAATCGCGCCTTGCATTCTCAACAGGGCGCGCACGCTTGTTATGGATCGCCAGGCTAATGGTGAAACCAATGTGCGCGATCACATTCACGAGAAGAAACGCGCGAATAACCCAAAGAAACACGCCGAGATCGCGCAAATGTTCGGCATAGCTATTAACCCACGCTGGACCGAGAAAGATTTGCAGATTACCGAGCAAATGCCCGATGACGAAAACCATCAGAACGATGCCGGAAAGTGCGACGATGTATTTTTTTCCAATGGAAGATCGGTAGAAGGCGCTCACAGTTGAATCGGGAAGGTCGCGTTGAAGCTATGAACCGGATATTGCTTCGTCAAGACGCAGTGGCGCTTTCTAAGTTCGAATTTTTCGATAGCATTCCTCCTTCATGAAGTTGCCTCGATTCCTACGCACGCGCGCGGAGGAGATGAATGACTTCGTGGACATTAACGATCCGCGAAGCCTGGCGGCAACAAAACTTGTTATGGGTGACAGGCAAGTACCGCATGACGCGGAAGCAGCCGACGACGTCCGCGACTTTTATCTGCATCAACCGGAGCTGCAAGGGCGTTATCCACTGGCCTTATTACCGGTAGGTCAAAAACGATTCATTAAATGGCTGCTTGGTAAGAGGGGCGAGCGGCATTCGTTTTCCGATCAAGCGATAACCTCCTTCCTCCACGAGACCGCAGCAGCTCTGGCGCGGGGAATTTGGACGACCTATCTCATTAACCCGGAATGGCAGCACCGTTTCCCTGATACTTTGACTAATGAGCAGGAGTTATTGCGCTGGCTGCGCCGAGAATTTCCAAGTTATCGCCCGCTCAAAGCCGTTACTTCTCTGCCGCGGGTTACGACGCCTTCTGGTTGCAAAGGAGTTAACATTCTGGGGCACTTTTGTTATCCCTCGGGACTTCAACGAGCTGCTCTAAATACTCGTGCGGCGCTTGGGGCAGTTGGTTGGGAGACATCCTGCCGCGATGTGCCAGCCGGGGTAGCTACTACACTTACCAGCCGCGATGAATGGCTCGCAATGGAACTCTATCCAGTTACCATTATTAACATCGCGCCTCTTCCACATTTCGAAAGTTGCTATGCGCGCGCGGGTTTGTTTCGCCACAAGGATACCTACCGCGTAGCATACTGGTACTGGGAATTGGAGAACGCGCCCTGGAAACACCTGGCGTCATTAGTCGATGAAATTTGGGCGCCAACTCCTTTTGTCGCAGATGCGCTGCGCGCAGCAATGTCATTGCCTGTCTATGAGATGCTTCCGTCAGTCGCGCTAGCTAGCGACGAAAAGGTAACCAAACCTTCCCTCGGTATCCCTAATGATCACTTCGTATTCCTATTCATGTTCGACATGTGCAGCGGCTTTGAGCGCAAGAATCCGATTGGTCTTATCCAGGCATTTCGAAAAGCTTTTAGCTCCACCGAGAAAGTAACCCTGCTTATTAAATTAATGCGTGGCGACTATGATTCTGTGGCGCTGGCGCGTCTAACTGCAGAGGCTGCGGGAGCCCAGGTAATAGTAGTAGATAAAGTAGTAAGCCAGCCAAAGGCTTTAGGCTACATAGCTTTAGGCGACTGCTTTGTCTCCTTGCATCGCTCCGAAGGCTTCGGCCTGGGTCTGGCTGAAGCCATGCTTCTAGGAAAACCGGTGATTGCAACAAATTATTCCGGTAATCTTGCTTTCATGGACACGACCAATAGTCTGCTGGTGGACTATAAACTAGTTCCCGTGGCGAACGGCAACGGTGTTTATCCGGCAGGCAGTTTCTGGGCTGATCCTTCGGAAGAGCACGCCGCGCAAAGGATGCGACAAGTCTACGATGACCGCGACGAAGCGATGACCCGCGCTGCGCAAGCGCAGAAAGAAGTCAGCGAAAAACTATCAGTCGAGGTGGCCGGTAGTAGGATGCTCAGTCGATTAACCGTCAATGCGGAAGGACCGGGATCCAGCTGAGCCAAAATCTTCGTTTCGGGACGAAATAAGCGATCGGCTTACCTCGACTTATCCAAGGTACCGCGCCTGATGACAAAGGAACTCAGTTTATAGGCGACGGGTATCATGAGCAGAGCGACTACAAACGGCGCCAATAACTTTGAAACGTGAAACCCTTCGATCAGGACGCGGAGGATCACCAGACCTAACAAATACTGCACGACATAAACAAGGGGATATTGCAGGGCCGTCGTGACCTTAAGTTTCTCGTTAAAAACGAATTTCGCGTTCAACCCATAGGAAATGAAAATGCCGCACGCATAGGCGATCGTGTAGGCGGCCATGTAGGGAACCGCCCAGAGAAGCACGACATACAGTCCGTAGGCTATGAGCGTGTTGAGGCAGCCGAAGAAAAGGAAGCGCAGGACATTGCGCGGGCCGTTTGTCTGCTGCCATGCGGCGCGTTGATCCTTCCAGAACCTGCCCGACCTCTTTTCGCTTATTTGCCTGGGATCCATGATACGCGCCGCCCAAAATCTGTTTGATTCCGTCGGCACTATACCCGTAGCTCTGCCGATGGAAAACAAACCGACTCTTTGCCCCGCCATTTTCTTTTCAGAAAAAATCATTCGGGAGGCGGGATCTGGGAAGCTGACCATCATTAATTCCTTCCAAAGTTTTAATGGACCACAGTTTCCTTTCGCCGCTCCGCCCTTTATCGTCACTGCTACATTTACAGATCTCTCCGGCAAAATCGAGCGGTTGAAGGCGTCGGTGGAACTGGTGGACGAAGAGGGCAAGGCGCTGATCGAGCCGATCGCTGGAGATTTCGGGAGCGATCGTGAGGTGATGCCCGACGACGTATTCGATCTCTCATTTTTCGTCCCGTCGTGCTCATTCGAAAAGGAAGT
>JBDUCP010000159.1:0-4146 GCA_040003405.1 Verrucomicrobiota bacterium | reverse complement strand
AAGGACCGCAGGCGCGCAGCCTGCGCTTGCAGTTACCGAAGTTCACCCTCATCGGAGCGACCACCCGCGCGGGCATGGTGAGCGCGCCGCTGCGTTCTCGTTTCGGAATGACAGCGCGGCTCGATTATTACAGCGCGGAAGAAATGCATAAAATCATCACGCGCAGCGCAGGGTTGCTTGGCGTCGAGATCGATGCGGACGGCGCGGCCGAGATCGCCGCGCGCACGCGCGGCACGCCGCGCACGGCGAATAATTTACTGCGCTGGGTCCGCGATTATGTGCAGGTGAAAGCCGACGGGAAAATCACCGCGGACTTGGCGGATCGCGCGCTCACCATGCTCGAGATTGATCGCGATGGTTTCGATCAGTGGGACAAGCGCATCCTCGAAACGTTGATCCACAAATTTAATGGCGGCCCGGTCGGCTTGAGCTCGCTCGCGGTCGCGGTCGGCGAAGAAGCGGGCACACTCGAGGAAGTGCACGAGCCGTATCTCATCATGGAAGGTTACATTAAGCGCACGCCGCAAGGTCGCGTCGCGTTGCCAAATGCGTATCGCAAACTCGGGCTAAAACCGCCCACGGGCGCGCAGCCGGAGTTGCTGTAGCATGAGCTTCGAAACCGATTTTTTCCAAAGCGCCTCAAAGATTTTTACCGTCGCTGAATTGACGCGCCAGATTCGCGGCGCGCTTGAGACAAAATTCGGCGCGGTCTGGGTGCAGGGAGAGATCTCGAATTACAAACTGCATCCGAGCGGGCATCAGTATTTCACACTGAAGGACCAGCGCGCGCAGATCGCCTGCGTGATTTTTCGCAACACCCTGCCAGCTTCCGCGCGGCCACCAAGCGATGGCGCGCAGGTGCAGGTTTACGGAGGCGTCTCCCTTTTCGAGGCGCGCGGTCAGTATCAGCTGAACGTCCAGATTTTGCAGAGTCGCGGATTGGGATTGCTGCAGGCAAAATTCGAAGCGCTCAAACGCAAACTCGACGCGGCAGGACTCTTCGACCCGGCGCGCAAACGTGCGCTTCCAAAATTTCCGCGCCGCATCGGCATCGTCACCTCCGCGAGTGGCGCGGCCATTCGCGATATGCTGAACGTTCTGCAACGACGCGCGCCGAACGTTTACATCCTGATTAATTCTGTGCGCGTGCAGGGGAGCGGCGCGGCGGCGGAGATTGCGACGGCCATTCGCGAGCTCGCCACTCCGAGCGAACACTGGCCGCCGCTCGATCTCCTAGTCGTTGCCCGCGGCGGCGGGAGCATGGAAGACCTGTGGGAATTTAACGAAGAGATCGTCGCGCAGGCGATTTTCGATTCAGCGATTCCGGTCGTCAGTGCGATCGGTCACGAGATCGATTTCACCATCGCGGATTTTGTCGCGGATCTACGCGCGCCGACACCGAGCGCTGCCGCCGAGCTGATCGTTCGCGACGTGATCGATCTTAAACAACGAATTGATGAGCTGGCGGCATGTTTGCATCGCAATATTCGCAATTGTTTGGAACACGGAAAGACGCGGCTCCGCTTTCTCTCCGACCGCACGCTGGCGCGAGAGCTCCTCAAACGAATTCGCGACGCGCAGCAGCAGATCGATCTCGCACGCGACGCCTTGGTGCTTCGTGTCTCTCTCAAGAGCGATACCAGCGGAACTGAGCTGACCGATTTGCAGCGGCGCTTCGTCGCATTGCCGTTCCGCTTCTACGAAATGGCGCAGCAACGTTTTCGGCGCGTGGAAGGGCTCCTGCGCGTCCTCGGCCCAGAGGCAACGCTGGGGCGCGGCTACAGCATTACAACCAGGGAAGATGGCACATTGCTCCGCTCAGTCTCCGATGTGACTGCGAGAATGAAAGTGAGGACGCGACTCGCTGACGGCGAATTCCTCTCGGCTGTGGAGAAAAAGACCGCGACAGATAAGACTCAGCGCTAAAGTCGCATGTCGATCGCGTCAGGGAGTATTGGGCAGAAGTAACGCGTTGCCGGTACCCGAAATCCACGTCGTCCCATTTGGCGCAAAGATGTCCGTGGTGGTGGCACCCCCGGTTGGTCCGAGAACGATGGAAGTCCCGCCGGTAATTTTGCAGGTCTCCACTGTGCCGCTCTGGTCACACCGGATCACAATCGCTTTCCGGCCCTTCCAAACTCCGCCCTTTTGAGTCTGGTCGGTACTGTAGACACCGCTTGTACCACCCGTGGTCGGAGCGTCCGCGATCAACGGGAAGCTCGGATTTGAAGTTTCCGTCATTCCCAGTTCATAGGCAAAATTATTGGTCGATTCTTCCACACGGTCTGATGGTGCAGTTGTTTTTTCGTCCGGAACCTTCGGTGACCAGGCGGACTTACCGAGATAAAAGAGCTTTTCCGCAGGCATATAATTCGGCACCAAACAAGCAAACGCCTGATTTGATTTGCTGGCAGCCGTCAGGGCCGTGACCGGAGGGTCCGCCTCCTGCCCGTCCTTGTCCGGATATTTTCCGTCGTTGTCGGAAGCGAAGAGTTTGCAAGCGAGAGCTATTTGCTTCGCGTTCGACAGGTCCTTGGTCTGCGCGCCACGCTCTTGCACTTGCGTGAAAACCGGCAGCGCGATGCTGGCGAGCACCGCGATGATGCTGATGACAACCAGCAGTTCGATCAAGGTAAAGGCGGCGGAAGTTTTTTTTGTCATGAAAGTTGCACGAAAGAATGCTGAGCCTCACGAATCCGGTCAAGCTTCGATTGCGGCAGGGCCTTCGCACTTAAACGCCACCGTCGCCAGTGGCGGCAGCGTGATCATGAGCGAATGGGTGCGCCCCTGCCAGGCGAAATCCTCCGCCTCGAAGCCGCCCATGTTACCGACGTTACTCCCGCCGTAAGTTTCGGCATCGGTGTTGATGATCTCGCGATAAAAACCAGCGCCGGGCACACCCAGCCGGTAGCCGTGCCTAACGAGCGGTGTGGCATTCACGGCAAAGACGATGACATCGCCCGTCTGCGAGCGGCGCATGAACGCGACAACGCTGTTATCCGCATCGTGAAAATCGATCCACTCGAAACCATCGTAAGTGTCGTCGAGGTCCCACAGCGCGGGCTCGCTTTTATAGACATGGTTCAGGTGCTGCACGAGCCGGCGCAGGCCATCGTGGCGGGGTAAGGCAGTTAATTCCCAATCAAGTTCCCGGTCGTGGTTCCACTCGCGGAGTTGGCCGAATTCGCCACCCATGAAAAGCAGCTTCTTCCCCGGATGCCCGTACATCCACGCGTAAAACATCCGCAAGTTTGCGAACTGCTGCCATTCATCGCCCGGCATTTTCGCGAGGAGCGAGCGCTTGCCGTGCACCACTTCATCGTGGCTGAGCACGAGAATGAACTGCTCGCTGAACGCATACATGAGCGAGAAAGTGATGCTGTTGTGATGGAAGCGGCGAAAGATCGGATCGAGCGCCATGTAATGCAGGAAGTCGTGCATCCAGCCCATGTTCCATTTGAGGCCGAAACCGAGACCGCCAAGATACGTCGGACGTGACACCCCGGGCCAGGCGGTTGATTCCTCGGCGATGGTCATGATGCCGGGAAATTTTTCGTAGCAGATTTCGTTGGTGCGTTTGAGGAAATGCACCGCCTCCAGATTCTCGCGCCCGCCAAATGCGTTCGGAATCCACTCGCCCGCTTTGCGCGAGTAATCGAGATAAAGCATCGACGCGACCGCATCTACACGCAGGCCATCGATATGATATTGGTCGAGCCAAAACAGCGCGTTGGCGGTGAGAAAATTGCGCACTTCGTTGCGCCCGAAATTAAAAATGAGCGTGCCCCAATCCTGGTGCTCGCCCTGCCGCGGATCCATGTGCTCGTAGAGATCGGTCCCGTCGAATTCAGCGAGGCCGTGCGCGTCTTTTGGAAAATGCGCCGGCACCCAATCCATGATCACACCGATGCCAGCCTGATGAAATTGATCCACGAAATGACGGAACTCATCGGGCGACCCGAGGCGGCTCATCGGCGCGTAGTAATTCGTGACCTGATAACCCCACGAGCCTTCAAACGGATGCTCGGCAATGGGCATCAGCTCGATGTGCGTGTAACCCATCTCGCGCACGTACGACAGCAGCGTTTCCGAAAGCTCGAGGTAGCTCAGCGGCCGGTTGTCCTCCGCCTTCCGTCGCCACGAGCT
>JBDUCP010000158.1:0-4214 GCA_040003405.1 Verrucomicrobiota bacterium | reverse complement strand
TCGATCTCCGCCTCGGCCGCAACGCGCTCGGTGATCGAAATGTGCTCCGCGATTGCCGAGATCTTTCCGACGTCGGCCCGGGCGCGACGCGGCTGATCGCGTTCGGCGAGTGCCCGATGCACGATGAGGTCGGCGTAGCGGCGGATGGGACTGGTGAAGTGAGTGTAGTTGTTCTTGGCGAGCCCGTAATGGCCGAGAGGCTGCGTGGCATAGCGCGCGCGCTTCAAGCTTTTGAGCAGGCCGATCTTGAGCGCTTGCTCTTCCGGCTTGCCCGCGAGTGATGCCAGCAGCCGTTGCAGCTCCGAACGATTCGTTAGGTCGCCTGCCTTGTAGTGATAGCTAAGGACAAGATCGCGATATTCGGCGAGTCGTTCCGGCTCGGGATTTTCGTGAACGCGATAGACGGTCGGGATGGAACGGTTCTTCAATTCACGCGCGACCGCTTCATTGGCAGCGAGCATAAATTCCTCGACTAACTGGTGCGACTCGTCGTTCTCGATGCGCTCCAGGCGGATTGGTTTGCCGGCCTCATCGAGACGCACTTTCACTTCCGGAAAATCGAGGTCGAGCGAACCGGCGGCGAAACGTCGGCGGCGCAGGAGGGCGGCAAGTTCCCAGGCGAGATGCAGCCGCTCGCTTAACTGGTCGTTAGGCCGCGCTTGCAGAAAGGCATAGGCTTCGCGGTAGGTAAGCCGGCGCGCACTGCGAATAACGGTGCGGGCGAAGCGACAATTTTTCGCGCGGCCATCTTTGCCGAATTGAAGGAAGGCCGAATGAGTGAGGCGATCTACGTCGGGTTTGAGACTGCACACGCCGTTGCTCAATCGCTCGGGCAGCATCGGAATGACGCGATCGGGAAGATAGACGCTGTTGCCGCGTTTGAGCGCCTCGCGCTCCAGAGCACTGCCCGGTTTCACATAGGCCGCCACATCCGCGATGTGCACGCCGAGCTGCCAGCCGCCGTCGGTCATTCGTTCGACATTGATCGCGTCATCGAAATCGCGCGCGTCATCCGGATCGATCGTGACGATGAATTGATCGCGCAAATCTTCGCGGCCCTCGAACATGGGCGGATCGACCGTCTCTGGAATTTGCTCCGCTTCCTCGAGCACGGGCCCGGGAAATTCCGTCGGGAGATGATACTTCCGAATGATCGAAAGCATGTCCACGCCTGGCGCGGAACTGGGCCCGAGAACCTCGATGATTTGCCCTTCGGGATTAACGTGCCGCGATTCCCACGGCTCCAGGCGAACGACCACTTTGTCACCGACGCGCTCCTTCCCCGGATTCACATAAACGTTGTGCACGATGCGCGGATCGTCCGGCACGACGTAGGAAAAATTCTTCGATTGCTGCAGCGTGCCGACAATGGAATCATGCGCGCGTTCGAGGATGCGAATGATGCGTCCCTCGGCGCGGCCGGTGCCGCTCTTCGCGCGCGCGTATCGCTCATCGCGCGTGACCCGCGCCACTACCCGATCGCCGTGCATCGCCGTCCCGGTGTTTTCCGCCGAGATGAAAAGGTCTTGTTCGCCCGGTTTTTCGCGCGGCAAAAAAGCGTAGCCGGCCTGATGGACATGCAGCGTGCCGGTGACCAGATCCGCTTCGGATGGCAACACGTAACGATTTTTCCGGATGACGGCTAATTCGCCCGCCCGTTCCAGCTCGCGCAACGCCTGATTGAGTCCCATGCGCACGCCGCTCACGCGACCGAGAACTTTAGCCAGCTCGGCGCGATCGAGCGGCCGATATCCCGGCGCGCGCAAAGTCGCGAGGATGCGCTGCTTCAATTCGTCATTCGGTTTCATCTGCTGCCTCATTGACCGCGCGCTGACTGTCCCGCAAAATCGACGCAAATACCAATTTCCGAAGAAAACTTCGTGTCGCCTGGCTACTGTTTGGGAGTCGCCTTGGTTTCGTTAACAATGCCAAAATAATGCTCCCGTTCTTCAAACAGCGACGCCGACGGCAACTACGCGCTCGGCCTGTGCCTAACGAGTGGCGGTCGATCATATCGCGCAACATTGCGTTTTTCGACCGGCTCCCGCCCGAGGACCAAAAGGAATTGCTGGGTCACGTGCAGGTGTTCCTCGCGGAGAAGAAGTTCGAGGGCTGCGACGGGTTGCAAATAACGGACGAGATCCGGGTGACGATTGCGACGCAGGCGTGCCTTCTTCTCTTGCATCGGCGCACGGATTATTATCCGCGGCTGGTGACGATCCTGGTCTATCCGTCGGGCTTTGTGGTGGAGGCAGAGAGGCCCGTGGAGGGCCACGTTTGGGCAGGGGGCATGGAGGGCCGGCTCGGCGAGACCGGACGCCAGATGGGATCGATGGTTCTGGCCTGGGACGCCGCGAAATCGGGCGCGACAGATGCGTCGGATGGGAAGAACCTGGTGCTGCACGAATTTGCCCATCAGCTTGATTTCGAAGATCTCGCCGCGGACGGAGTGCCCGCCCTCGGCTCACGCGCGGATAAGCTGTCATGGGCGGGGGTAATGAAGGTGGAGTTTGCGGCTTTGCGCGCCGCGGATGAGACGGGGATTCCAACCTTGTTGAATACCTATGGAGCGACCAGTCCGGCGGAGTTTTTTGCGGTGGCAACGGAGGCGTTCTTCGAGCGGCCGCGGTCGTTGCGCCAACAGCATCCGCGTTTGTACCGTGAGTTCGAGAATTTTTTCCGTCAGAATCCGGCGCTCTACTCGAGCGAGTCTGCTCCGCGGCGATGACCGAGCCCGTGATATTCGAATAGAATCGCGCCTGTGATAGTCTCAACCCTGATGGGTGCGACGAAGTGGAAAGTCGCCGGGCGCGAAATCGATCTCACGCAGCGCGGCATGATCATGGGCGTGCTGAACGTCACGCCGGACTCGTTTTCCGATGGGAGCGAATTTTTCGCGACCGACCAAGCGGTCGAACATGGGAAACAGATGGCGGCCAGCGGCGCGCAGATCATCGATGTCGGCGGAGAATCGACGCGGCCGGGCGCGCAGCCCGTCCCGGCCGATGAAGAATTATCCCGCGTGCTGCCAGTGATCGCACAATTGCGCGAGATCACGGATGCCTTCATCTCCATCGACACCGCGAAGGCTGTCGTCGCCCTCGGCGCGCTGGAAGTGGGCGCATCGATTATCAATGACGTGACCGGCGGACGCGGCGATGAAAAAATGATGACGCTGGCCGCCGAAAAAAAAGCGGCCTTCATCATCATGCACATGCAGGGAACACCGCGGACGATGCAGGACGCTCCGCAGTATGACGATGTCGTGGCGGAAGTAGGCGAATTTTTTCGACAACAATATGCGCGCGCCCTAAAGTGCGGCATTGATCCCATGGCCATCGCGTTTGATCCGGGAATCGGATTCGGAAAAACGGTTGCGCATAATCTCGCCTTGCTCGCTCATCTGGCCGAGCTGCGGATCGAGGATCGACCGATTGTGGTGGGCGTCTCGCGTAAATCTTTTCTCGGAAAAATAACCGACACGTCCGAAATGAGCGAACGACTCGCGCCAACCATCGCCTTCACTTCACTTTTGCGTGAGCGCGGTGCGGATGTCTTGCGCGTCCATGATGTGAAAGAAAACGTGGCGGCAATGCGCGTCACGGACGCATTTCGCGGAGCGGAAAAATGATAGACCAAATCGTCCAGTTTTGGCTCGAGAGATGGCGCAGTTTTATTGAAATCATCCTGCTCAGCGTCGGCATTTACTACGGCTATCTTTATTTTCGCGGGACGCGCGGCGCGAAAGTTCTCACCGGCATGGCGATTGTTTTTCTGACGCTGACCTTGATTTCGCAATTGCTGAATCTCGTCGTCATCGGATGGATCATTCGCAGCTTCTCCGTTTTTCTGGCGGTCGCGTTGGTCGTCATCTTCCAACCGGAATTGCGGCGGGGCCTGGCCGAACTCGGAGGGCACCCCATCTTTTCCCTGACAAGCGAGAAACGCGAGACGGTGCACGACATCGCCGAAGCGGTGACGCAACTGGCGAACAAACAATTCGGTGCGTTGATCGCGATCGAACGCGACACATCGATCCGGGTTTACGAAGAGACTGGCGTCATCATCGATTCCGCTTTTTCGGTGGAGCTACTCCTGGCCATCTTCCATCCGAAATCCGCTTTGCATGATGGCGGCGTCGTTATGCGCAATGGCCGTATCGCCGCCGCCGCCTGCATTTTCCCGGTCAGTCAGCGCGAGACGCTCGATCGCAG
>JBDUCP010000157.1:0-4222 GCA_040003405.1 Verrucomicrobiota bacterium | reverse complement strand
GGCTCGATGGGTTCATCGACAATCTCGAAGACGCGCTCGCCGTCGGCCCGCCCGGCTTGGACCAGTTGATTGAGCTGATGCAGCTTATTGATCGGCTCATACAAGAATCCGGTGAGCATGAGGAACGCAATCAGATCGCCCACTTGCATGGCGCCATTCAGCACCGCGCGCGCGCCCACCCAAACCACCAGCACAATTCCGAGCGAACCGATGAGATACATCGATGGGTGATAAAGCGCCCACACCCGCATGACCAAAAGAGTGGCGTGGCGCAGCTGTTCGCTGACCGAGTTGAAGCGTTTATGCTCCTCGCGCTCCCGCACGAAGCTTTTGATTTGCCGGATGCCCGCGAGATTATCGTGCAGGAGCGAGTTCATCGCGGAGGAAGCGCGCCGTTGCACGCGATACCGCCGGTGCGCCGTGAGCGTGTACCAGAGCGCGCCGCCCGCCAGAAACGGCATCGGAGCCAACCCAACCAAAGCTAACGATGTGCTGACGTAGAACATCATGGCGAGAACAATCACAAGCTGGAGGACGGCCACGACGCCCTGCTCTACTCCGTCGATCAGCATGCGCTCGACCGAGTTCACATCCTCCAGAATGCGCGTCATCAAGTCGCCCGTCGCGCGATTATCAAACCAGCGCAACGGCAACATTTGAATGTGCGAGTAGAGATCGCTGCGAAGATCGAAAATCACTTTCTGTTCAAAAGTGTTGTTCAGAATGATGCGGACTGAATTAAGTCCGTGTTGAATCGCGAACGCCAGCGCTGCAATCAGGACCAGCGGCCCCAGGCGCTCGGCGTGGTGTTGATACAGCACTTCATCGATGACGCGCTTTGTCACCACCGGAAACACCACCACCATCAACGTGCTGAGGATGGCGCAGGCGAGAGTTCCGGCGGCCATCCACGGATACCGCTTTAAGTAGGCAAAAACGCGCCAGACAATTTTCATCGCAATTAAACGTGATCGCCGGAATGCAGATGTCGGTCCTTGAATGTGAGCTCAGCGATTCCTGATTTATCGAGCTCGCCCAAGCCTTGGGCGATCATGCGATCGTATTGTTCTTTCGTCGCGCGCGCGAGCGGAAGAGTGAGCCCAGTTTCGCGCGCAAGCTGGAGCGCGATACCGCTGTCTTTCGCCGCATGCGCGGCGGAGAAGAAACAGGCGTGGTCGCGTCTTTGCATGTCTTCGCCGTCGGTTTCGAGAACACGCGAGGCTGCGCCGGTTTGCGAAAAAACTTCGCGCAGCATCGCGAGATCCAAACCGAGCGCGTCGCCGAGCCCGAGCCCTTCCGCCAGTCCCGCGGTGTTGATGTTCATCACCATGTTGACCAGCGCTTTCACTTTTGCAGCCTCGCCCGATTTTCCGATGTAACGCAGCGACGCGCTGAGTTCCTTCAGGAGCGGCTCAGCGCGCCGAAAATTTTCTGCGCGCCCGCCGCACATCAAATAAAGCGAACCTTCGCGCGCCTGCGTGATGCTGGAAGCCATGCAAGCCTCCAGCGTCGCGGCCCCGGCAGCCGCAGCCAGTTGCTCGACTTCGACATGGAGCTGCGGCGAAACCGTGGCGCAGTTAATGAATAATTTCCCCGATGCGTTAACCAAAAGATTATCAGCACCAGCAAAAATCTCGCGCATGGCGGTGTCGTCGGTCACGATCGTGAACACGACGTCTGCGCCAGCGCTCACATCGCCCAGAGTGGGGCACGCCGCGCAGCCAATTTCCTGCGCGAGGGCGGTCGCCACCGCGCGGTTCACGTCGAAGAGCGTCGTGACATGATACCCGCGATCCCGCAAACGGCGCGCCATGTTCGCGCCCATCCTGCCTACGCCCACAAAACCAATATTCATTTCGCAAAAAACGGATTGTCTTTTTTTTCTTTGAGCACTGTCGTCATCGGCCCATGTCCCGGACAGATGATTGTTTCTTCCGGCAGCGTCAGGATTTTCTCGCGGTTGTTCTGCAAAGCGTCCTGATACGAAACAATGCCGCCGCCCATGGAGCCGGCAAAAAGAGAATCACCGACGATGGCGATCGGTGTCGTTAGACCGGTGATCACATAAGTCATGCCGCCCGGCGAGTGTCCCCATGTCAGCCGCGCTGCAACGTCGAGCGATCCAATCTGAAACCGTTTTCCTTCAGCAATCTCTTCCGCTTCCGCTTCCTCTTCTCGCTCGGAAAGGTAAACCGGCGCGCCGGTCTCTGTTTTCAGTCGGCGCAAATCCGCGACGTGATCGGGATGCGCGTGCGTGAGCAAAATGAACTGCACGCTCAACTGCTCTTTCGCAATCCGCCGCAACATCTCCGTGCAATCGGCTCCGGTATCGAATGCAGCCGCTTCACGCGTGACAGGGTCCCAGACGAGATAGGCGTTCACCGTCATGTCGCCGTAGGTCGTATTGAATGCCGCGAGGCCTTTAATCTCTGGAATCGCGGGCGGACTCCATTTCCCAGCCGCGAGATCGCAGATCACCGCCGCTTTCAATTGCAACATCGGTGCGATGCCTTCGATCGCGTCGCGATCAAAATCGCCATCGCGAAGTTTGCGGATCCGCTCGGTGCTGATTCCCGATTGCTCCGCGAGTTGACTATCGGAGATTTGCAAACCGCGCTGCGCCTTGCCGATGATGTCGGTAAAATTATCTTCCAGCGGAATCGGCATGGGCAAACTCTACTCGTAATTCATCGATGCGATGACGCGCGATTTCTTTCAAGCGTTCCGCAACTTCATGGACTGAGCAGGGAGCGGCAATCTCATTTTCAATCGAAGTCATCGTAACGTTCGAAATTCCGCACGGCACGATCTCAGCAAACGGCGAGAGATCACCGCACACATTCAAAGCAAACCCGTGCATCGTGATCCAATGCCGCACGCCGACACCGATGGAGGCAATTTTCCGATCTTCGACCCAGACGCCGGTGAGACCTTCGCGCGCGCGCGCGGTGATTTTGAAAAGCGAAAGCGTTTCGATCAGGAGCGCTTCCATCCAGCGCAGATAACGATGAAGATCCTGTCCGCGTTTTCGCAAATCGATAATCGGATAACCGATCAGTTGCCCCGGCCCGTGATAGGTCGCCTGTCCACCGCGATTGAT
Source organism: Verrucomicrobiota bacterium (assembly GCA_040003405.1). Lineage (GTDB taxonomy): Bacteria > Verrucomicrobiota > Verrucomicrobiia > Chthoniobacterales > UBA10450 > JBDUCP01. Next base: position 1,122 of record JBDUCP010000157.1, on the reverse strand, counting down.
CGCGAAAAGCGGATGGGGCAGCTGTGCAACGTCACGAAGACTCGATTGGTCGGGCGTGCGGCCAATGGTGTAAACCGGCTCGTGTTCGAGCAGGAGCAGTTCGTCGCCTAACGAGTCGTCTGCGCGTTTCTCGGCGACCAATTGGTCCTGCAGCGCGAGCGCGTCGGCGAACGCAACGCGGCCCAGCCAGCGAATGGAGAATGCGCCGCCGTTCATATTTGCGCACTAGTCGGTACTCCCAGCCGCGCGCTTTCCTGTGCCCGCAGATGCGTCAATCCAATGGCCAGCGCGTCCGCTGCATCCGGCCCCGGCGTCTCCGTTAAGCCGAGCAACGCGCGAATCATAAACGCGACCTGGCCCTTGTCCGCATTACCGCGGCCAACCGTCGCCTGTTTGATCCGACGCGGTGCGTATTCAAACACCGGCAAGCCGCGTTCCGCCGCCGCGAGAATCGCTGCGCCCCGGGCCGCGCCCAGAATAATGGCGGTCTTGTAACTTTGGACGTAGATGACCGATTCGAGGGCGCAACAATCCGGCTCATGTGCGTGGATCAATTCCGCCAAGCGGTCGTGGATCGCGACCAGGCAGGAGGAAGAACGGAGCGAGCTGGCGTTATGGATGACGCCGAAATAGAGGGCGCGATTTTTTCCTCCCTCGGATTCGATCACGGCCACGCCAGAATTGCGCAGCGAAGCATCGATCGCCAGGACACGCATCGTTCAATGCGCCATCGCGCCAAGCACGAGAAAGACGCCGCCCGCAAGCCCGAAGACCAGGCTGACGAACCAAAAACGCCGGCGCTTGGTCAAAGCAGAGATCGCGGCGATGGCGATGGCGATTTGAAACATGGTCACGCTGCGCGCAAAAATTTCGTGTTTGTGAAAATTTGATTTCGCCTCCGCCTGCTTGTGTTCCGCCTCGCGCTTGATCTCTGCTTGTTCCTCCTGGTATTGCGCGGCCTTCTCCTTGTCCTTCTCCGTCGAAACGGCAGTCAAGGTCATCTTCGCGTCCAAGACCGAAGCCTTGATGCTTTTCGCCTGATAATAACCCCATTGATCCGACGCCTGGATCTGGCTCATCATCGCTTCGTTCGCGTGCCTGCCGGAGAGCAGCCCGGCGATC
>JBDUCP010000020.1:0-14476 GCA_040003405.1 Verrucomicrobiota bacterium | reverse complement strand
AGCATGGCGCGCGGAAAGCGACGGTGCTGCACGACGATGATGGTGTTATCTACTTCGCTGGCTAACACCGAAGCGTCGCTCACACCGAGCATTGGGGGAGAGTCAAAGAGCACGATATCGTAGCGTTTTTTGAGCTCGGCGATCAGGTCAGACATGCGCTGAGAATTCAAAATACCGACGGCATCTTCTGGCAAAAGCCCGCTCGGGAGGAGGGAAAGGTTTTCCACCGTAGTCGGCTTGATTACATCTTCCAGCGGCATGTCGGTTGTAAGATAATTCGTCAGACCAATCTCGTTGCTCATATCCCAAAACTTATTCTGCACCGGCCGCCGCAAATCGGCATCGACGATGAGAGTGGAATAGCCGCCTTTGGCCGAAGTAAATGCGAGATTAGCGATGGTGGTTGACTTTCCTTCGCCGGGCCCGCCACTGACGATTGACAGCGCATTTGCACTCGGATCCTTGCGGTTGAATTCAATATTGGTACGCAAGATCCGATAGGCTTCGGCGTCCGGCGTGTCCGATGGCTCCCTGTGCAGCAATTGGATATTCTTCGGGATAATGGCGAGCACGGGGACGCCCAGTAGCGTTTCCACGTCCTCCATCGTCTTTACGCTGGTATCTAAATATTCGATGAAGAAGGCGAGCCCGAGGCCAACCACAAGACCGACTAGCGCCCCTAGCGCAAGATTCAATCCGACGCGTGGCCGCGCCGCGTAACTTGGTGGCTCGGCTACCTGTTTCACGCTTAGGGCCATGCGGGGCATGGCGAGCTCCATCGTCTGCGTCTGTGCGCGCGTTCGGACGCCATCGAGCAATAACTTTTCTTTAATGTAACTGTTTTTCGCGCGGGCGTAGCTGGCGCTAAGATTTTTGGTGGCGAGTTGCTTCGAGTTAATGGCGTCCAATTGCTTTTGCAATTCATCACGCGTCGTCTGCGCGGTTTTTAGATTCTTTTCCAAGGCTGTACGGATGATGATGACCTGATCTTCCAACTGCTTCGTGTAAACATCTTTAGTCGCCCGCAAGGCCTTAACCCTGGGGTGGTTTTCACCGAAGCCAGAATTGAGCATTAGAGCCTCCGAGGCGACCGTTTCCTGATAGAGAGGCAGAAGTTTCAAAATGGTCGGATCCTCGATCTTCAATGTGGGCATCATTCGCATTAAATCGTCACCCTTTAGTTTTTGCACCTGATCGAGTTGAGTCGAAAGAATCGCCACCCTGGTTTCGGCATCATTGACCGAACCCTCTTGCTTAATGACCATGTTGTTCGAAGCCGTCGCGGTGTCCTCCATATTTTCGGGATTTAAATCGATGATGTGCTCCTCATCCCTGATGCGCGCTACGTTGGCGAGAGCCTCGTCCACCTTCTTCTGCTGCTTGGCGACTTCCTCGTTCATGCTTGAGACAGCGCGGTTCATCACCTCCTTCTCTTCTTCGACGCGCTTGTCCTGGTAAACGGCGACGATCTTGTTCGCGATATCTGCGGCCTCCTGCGGGTCCGTATCGTAAACGCTAATCTGTAGCAGGTCGGTATTGCGCACCTCGTCCACTTCCAATTTGCTGCGCAACCTTTGGTACGCTTGCTCGCGGGAGGGGCGAGAACTGCCCTTCCCCCATTTATCCTGCAACTTAAGGTCTTCGATCACCGGATAAAGAATGCCGGTGCGCTGGATGACTTGATAAACGGTCGGCGCGAGTTGCGGATCGTGTATCGGCATATTTGGATCGCCCGCACCAAAGATGCGCATGTTTTGGGCGGTCGATCTCACTTCAATAAAAACCGACGATTGATATTCGCGGGGCTGAAAATAAGTCACGACCGCAGCGGTTATGAGCACCAGCAGGAAGGCGAGAAGAATGAGAATCCAGCGGATCCGGATGACGCGCCAGTAATCGAGAAAATGAAGCTTAGCTTCGTCAGTTTGTGCCATAAGATGCCTTCGCGAAGAAGGAGGAACCTAGCAAAAAACTGCGGGAAAGTAAACTGCCGGAAAGCAAAATCCGGCCCGCAGTTCTTTTCTAGAAACTGAAGTTCAAGCCGCTCCAGTAACGGTTACGCGAATACTCGCGGAAGACGTCGTCGGAAGTGACTTCGGTGTGATTGTAGCCGACCTCGACACTGAGGGAACGCGTCAGGGCGTAGCGCAGGGAAGCGGCGAAGTCGATGGAATCTTCGTCGAAACCCGAACTGAAGAAAAACGGCGTATCGATGCCGTCATAAGCATCGTGTTGATAATAAACGGCCAATGCTCCACTAAAGCGCGGCGTGAAATTGTGTCGGGCCAGCAGTCCGGTGCGGAAGGTTTTGCGCGACTGGTTCAGTTCGACGTCCGAGGCCTCGGTGCCGTAGCGGGTGGTCCAGCTAAGCGAGGTTTGTTTCGCGACGGCGTAATTCAAAGTGCCTTCGAAATAGGGCGAGTTGAGGGTGCCATTGTTGTCGTAATCACGTATTTCGTAGCCGCCTCGCAGCGAGACATTAAATCGCGGGCTGAAACTATGGTCCAGACCAGCGAGGAAATAGTGCGCCGTCGAATCGCGGTCGATGTTGCTGTAGGTGACGAACTGAAAGCGGTATTCGGCCACGAGCGTAGTGGTCGGCTGCACGAGAAAGCGGAATTCATTGCCAAACGTGTTTTCGATGCGGTCTTCGAAAAACCCGACGGAACCCTCGGCATACCGAATTGCGCCCAGGGTGTAGCTGGTGGCGGTGGAAAATCTGGGAGTCCAGAGATAGGTGGCGGTAAATTTGTCCAGCGTGTAAAAGTAATTTCCGCTGCGGCGATTTATACCGAGCGCGAGGGTGAAGTCCGGCTGCGATTGATAGGTGGCGTAAGCGACCAGGCTCAGGATGAGACGAGCCGACGCTTTATGGTTTAAGGCCAAACTGATGTAAATATTCTTGTCGAAATCGTCCTGGCCGGGAATGTCTTCAAAGTAAGAGGTAATTCCAGCGCCGGCTCCCAGGACGAGTTGCGTGCGCGGGCTGTTGAAATCGTAGTGCAGCGCGATGCTGGCGTTGACGAACCAGGATTCCACCGGATCGAACGCGGTGGTGGAAACGTTATCATCGAAGCCGCCCCGGACCGACACGGTGACGTGAAAAGGGGTTGGCGCGTACATGCCCGTGCCGAGATCTTCCGCGCCCGCGAACGAGGAGCAAAAACACAGCAGTGCGACGAGAACGCCAATTTTCAATTTAGATTTTTTCATGTGCAATCAGTCTTGGACGGTGTCTTTCTGATAAAGCTTTTGCCGAGTGGTTTCTCTACCGGTTTCGAAGAGTAGGGGGTTTGAATCAGAGAGCAAAGCTTTTTTTTCAAGAAAATTAAAACTCTTTTTTTGGAGCGGAATCTCGATCGGATTCGCCATTCGCCGGGACTGGTGCTGTCGAGGGCGCCGGTTCGGGCTCGCCGAGCGGATGTCCAGTTCGCCAATAGTCGAGGTGTGCCTGATAATAGGCCTTTGTCGCCACGGACTTCGGATCCAGCGCGAGGGCCTGATTAAAATACCATTCGGCCTCCCCAAAACGCTCCAGCGCATCCAGAGCGAAACCGAGTTCCAAAAGGAAGGTCTCATCCCGGGGTGCACGGACGTGACCGTTTTGGAACGCCCCCAGGGCCGCTTCGTAAAACGAGGCGCGCGCGCGCGGGTTCGCCATGGCGTCGCCCCGGAGTTCGCGTGCGCTGCCAAGATAATAATAGAGATCGAGGTTGGCGGGATCGCGTTGCAGCGCCCGCAAAGCGTACAGGATGGCGCGGGATGAATGGTCATCGCGCAAGGCCGTGCGGGCGTGCTCGGCAAAATATTCCGCCGGGAACAAGCGCACAGATTGGAAGGCTAAGACGAGGCCGAGCGCCGGCAACGAGAGGCGCCACAGCAGTTGCGAGATCGGAATGCGCCGTTCCTGATCGCGCTCCATTCCGGGATTCGCGAGAACTCCGAAAACAAACGCGAGCAGAAGCACGTTAGCCGGGATGTGCAGATTAAAATCGACGGCGGAATGGACAAGGTACGCGCAAACGGCTGCAAGTGCGCCTACGTTCAGCGCCATTCCATTACTCGTTAGGCGAGGCGCCATCGTCACGCGCCGTGGCCCGAGGCGGACAAAAGCCTTTGCCCCGCGCCGCAGATGCACAAAAAGAAAAACGGCGAAGGTGAGCGCGCCGAGCGCTCCATACTCGGCGAGCAGATGGAGGTAATCATTGTGCACATGGACGGGATCGAGCTGCATCCGATCGGTCCGAAATTCGCGGCCATAAAACAAGTAAGTGCCGCTGCCGGTGCCGAGAAGCGGTTGCAGCTTCCATTGCTGCAACGCCGCCTGCCAGAGATCGACGCGCATATTCGTTTTGTCGAAAACATTTCCGGCGCGTCCGCTCAGAAAATCACTTTTACCCACGAGGAAAATGGCGACGAAACCGATGGCGATTGCCGCGATGAAAGCAGCCCCGCCGATTCGCCAGAAGAGGCTCGGACTGGACCGGCGTAAAATCGTGAGGCTGAGAACTGCAAAAACGAACAGACTGGCGAGGGCGCTTAAATAACCTCCGCGGCTGCCAGTTAAAACGAGACCGACGTAGCAGACTCCAACCGCATATCCGATCAGAAGCTTGGCCCAGGTGGGCGTACGACTCCAACAGACGATGCTCAATCCAAGAACGCCAAGCACCTCCAGCAAACCCGCGAGATGATTCGGGCAAATGTAAAAACCGCTGGCGCGCCGCCCGTAATCAAAGCGTTGCAGAAACGGGATGAGCATGAAGTTGTTGCCGTCGCGAAACTGAATGGCGCCGATTCCGACGTGAACCATCGCCGCCGCCAGCAGGAAAAGCAGCAATGCGGTCCGTGCTTTGGGTCCGGTAAGAAAACAAGCGACAAAAAAATAAACGAGCAATCCACCGAGCACGGAATAGATATCCGCTCGTGCGAGATACGGAACGGGCGACAACAGCGCACGCGCCAGCACATAGCCAAAAAAAACAGCAGCCCCGGCAAAGCAAAGTTGATCCGGCTGCGGTTTTTTTGTGCGCAGGAAAAAGATTCCGATAACGCCGATGCATGCCAGCAGCGCATATGCGGGCAGACTGAAAACGAGGCGTGTTCCGCCGATGAGCGTTTGGATTACCGCAAACGCGGCCGCCAGCAGCAGCAGGCAAAATAATTCCGCGACCCGAACCGGCCAGCCCACTTGTTTCATTTCAGAAGGCGACACAGTACGATGTTTTATCTTTCAAATCGCAGACAGGAAAAAAGAAAAGCCGTTGCGGTTTTGTCGCAACGGCTTTTCAGGGAAAGCAGATTCGTTATTGATTAGTTACCGGCGTCGGGCGGCAGGGGCAGAAGGTATCACCGGGATGGCGCTGGAGAAACTTGTCCACATCACGGCACGGAATGCGGATCTCGTGTCCGTTATGACAAACACAGCAGAGTGTTTGCCCAGCACCAGCGCCGACGGATCCTGGCGGTGGATTAATGTTCACCGGAGGAGCGACAAAGGTCTCTTCCTCCACGATTGGCGGCGGCACGCCTTTGTTGTCGTAACTCTTGCTGTCAGAAGTAGTTTGACCGCCCACGCAGCTGGGCGCGAATTGCACAAAATAATCATGCAGTGCCGCGACGTCTTCAGGACTTTCTTCTCCTGCTGCTGCGACTACTCCGCGAAGCGATCGGCAATCATTCTTGCTCAGGCATTGCATGGCCTGTTGTGCGATCTCCACCGTCCAAGGCTTATGCGCGCTGGCCGCGACTCGAACGATCTGCGGGGCGTGGGCCGGATGTTTTCTGACCGCTCCGCAGACGGCTTTCAGGAGGTCGGGTTTAGCCGCGCTGGCCACGGTTTGCCCCGCGGGAAGTTCCGCCTGAATCATCTCCGCAGGCGACATGTCCCGCGCTTTCGCGCCCGGTGTGGTCGCTGTCCAGAAGGCGAGCCCGAGCGTAACGCCGAGAAGAAGAATCAATGAAGACTTAATCGCAAGATGTCCGCCGTTATTTTTAATGAGCAATTTTTTCATAGAAGACCGTGTAATAGTTTACCGAACGTTTCCCGCTTGTTTATATGGCGCGCTGGCGGTCGTCAATACATTTTTATCTCAATATTTTTCTTTGGGAAATTGGGAAGCGGGTGAAGGGAATCGAACCCTCGTCAGTAGCTTGGAAGGCTACAGCTTTACCATTAAGCTACACCCGCGCGCTGCCTAAATTGCTGCGGGTCGCGGCGGCTGCCAAGTTCTTTCTCGCGCGCCGCTGCGCCTTCGCTCTCGGCGCCCTTGCCTTTCTGAACGCGCCAAAGTAGCTAGAAGAATGAAAGTTCGTTACCTCGCGTCTCTCTTCCTGGCTGTTTTTCTTTTTAACGCTCGCGCCGACCTTGTCCTCGTGCAGAAAATCGAAGGCGGGGGATCCGTTAGTCAACTCACGATTAAGCTCAAGGGCGATCGGGCACGTCTCGAAGGGGTGCCGCAGGTCACCACCATCATGGATAGCAAGAGCGGCGAGATGCTGACGTTAATGAACGAGGAGAAAAAATTCATGCGCATCTCCGCGGACAAGGCCAAAGCGTTCGCGGCGATGGCGAATAAATACGCCGGCGGTTCTGAAAGGGAGAAACCGAAGCTCACCGCGACAGGGAAGAAGGAAACGATTAACGGCTACGAAACCGAAGAATTCGTTTCCGAGGCGACTTCGTTTAAGGCGCGTTACTGGATTGCGCGCGATTATCCCCATGGCGATTCCATTATGAAACAACTCCGGGCCATGACGCCTGCGTCCTGGACCAACATTACCAAAGGGATTCCGGACTACCGCGATTTTCCGGGGATTCCGCTGCGCGCCAATATGGAAGTCGCCGGAAAGGAAGTCACCACCACCGTGGTTTCGATCAAGGAAGAGACGATCAACGACACTGAATTTTCGCCGCCCAAGGATTTCGAGGAAATGAAAGTCCCAAATATTGAAAGCATGATTGACGCCAAGTCTTCGGCCTCACCTTCAGTCAAGCCCTAACGAGTCTTTCATTATCGCGTGTGCCTCCGCCTTTCGTTCTCGCCTCTGCCTCCCCCCGGCGCCGCCAATTATTAGAAAACGCGGGCTACCAGTTTGATGTTGTCACGGCGGCGACTGAGGAAATTTTCACCGCAGCGCTGACCATCCGTGAATTGACCATTTGCAACGCGACGCGCAAAGCTCTGGCGATCGCACGCGCTATTCCCGATGCAGTTATTCTTGGCGCCGACACGCTGGTCGGGCTCGATGGAATAGTCATCGGCAAGCCCGCCGATCTTGTTGCTGCCGCAAAAATTCTACGACGCTTGAGCGGTCGCGTGCACGAAGTTTGCACGGCGGTTTTTGTTTGCGATTTCGCGCGCGGGCGCACCGAAAGTCTGCACGAAATTTCGCGCGTGCATTTTCGCACGCTCACGGATCAGGCGATCGCCGGTTATTTTGAAAAAATAAACCCGCTCGACAAAGCCGGCGCTTACGCCGCGCAAGGTCACGGTTTTGATATCATCGAGCGCATCGACGGCTCTTACAGCAATGTGATTGGTCTCCCCATGGAGAAAACCGCGCGTGCCCTACGCGCCTTCGGTATTATCGGGTCTCCGCCATCTCCTGCTCCGCGACTTTCGGCGCATGATGGGGTTCGCGTTTCAACACGCGATACAAAAACCAGACGATGAAGCAATTCACCACCAGAATGAGAACGGCGGTAAGACTGGGCCGATGCCAGATGTGCCGCACTTCGAGGGGAATGAGTGCCGCCGTGGCGAACACCATGAGCAATTCGGCCCAGCGTTTTTGCAGGTACACACCGATGCCTTCCGTGAAGAGCACTGCCGCATAAAACAGCGCCAGCAGGCCCGGGGCGCGCAATTGTCCATCGGCCAGAACGTCCTGCAATTTGTTGAGAAAAAAAAGCACCGTTCTGCTGTGGACGAGCAGGATTTCTTCATCGGCCCAATCGGAAATCGCATCGAGCCAGCGCGTGCGGTAATTCAAAAAAATAAGCGACGATCCGATGACCAGCAACAACAGCCCTTTCAGAATTTTGAAGACTGCGATGAGCTTAAGATAGCGAACACGATTTTTTTTCTGAAAAATCGCCCGCTCCGGTTTCGCTTCGCTCATTCCTACTCTTCGCTGAGACGCGATCACTCCGCAACGGTCGCGCTCTCGCGGAAACAGACTTCCAGTTTATTCCCGTCCGGGTCCTCGAAGAAAAGCGCGTAATAGCCAGGACTGTATTCAACGCATAGTTCCGGCCCTTCCAGGTTGCGGCCGCCCGCTTGCCTAACGAGTGGCGCAACGCGATCGACTTCCTCGCGCGTCTCCGCCCAGAAGGCGATACGATTGCCATTTGGCTGATGATTTGGGTCCTCGGTGAACCCAAAAAAGTCCGCGGGTGTTGTATCGGCCTCTTCAAAAAGCCCCCATATGTCGCCGCTCTTGTCGCTGCGAAATCCGAGTGCGGGCAGCAGTTGCGCATAAAATCGCTGGGCCACTGCGCGATCCTTCACGCGAAGATCGATATGATCGAAGAGGCGTTTTCTCATACTCAAATTCTTCCACAAATTTCTCGCCGCTGTCCACTCGCCTTGCTTTCTGGCTCCGGAATATTAGTAAACTACCAGAATCGAAATTCTAAAAATGAACCCATCATCTACCACGCGGCGGCGGTTTATCGCCATGTCGGGCGCGGCCGGCGGAGCATTGGCCTTGGGAGTGGCGCCGGGTAGGCTCCTCGCCGCTGCTGGCGAGAAATCAGCGAAACCTTTGCATATTCTGATTCTCGGCGGCACCGGATTTACGGGGCCGTATCAGATTCACTACGCGCTCGATCGCGGCCACAAGATTACCGTTTTCAATCGCGGCAAGACACATCCGGGCGAATTGCCCAAGGAAGTGGAGCAGCTAATCGGCGATCGCAATGGTCAACTCGATGCCTTGAAAAACAGAAAGTGGGATGTCGTGATCGATAACCCCACCATGCTGCCCGCGTGGGTGCGCGATGCGGCGCAAATTTTGCAAGGCAACGTCGATCGCTACGTTTTCATCTCAACCATTTCAGTCTATGGGGACACGAGTAAACCGAACGTGGACGAGACTGCCCCGCTCGCGAAATACACCGGAGCCGATGCGATGAAAGAGACACGTGAAACGGTGGTCGCTTCGAAGTTCGCTCTTTACGGTCCGCTGAAGGCGCTCTCCGAGCAGGAGGCGGAGAAATGGTTTCCGAAGAAAACTTTGACCATTCGCCCCGGCTTGATCGTCGGCCCCCGCGATGAATCCGACCGGTTTACCTACTGGCCGGTGCGGCTCGATCGCGGCGGCGAAGTGCTCGCCCCGGGCGACCCGAAAGACCCGGTGCAATTCATCGACGCGCGCGACCTGGCGGAATGGACGATCCGCATGATCGAGAACGGCGAAACCGGAATTTACAACGCGAGCGGACCGGCCAGAATATTAGGCATCGGTGAAATGCTCGATGGGATTAAAGCGGCCAACAATTCTAACGCGAGGTTTACGTGGGTGAATGCCGATTTCCTCGACGCGCAGAAAGTGGCGCCGTGGTCCGACATGCCGGTTTGGATTCCGCCGCGCGGTGAAGAAGCGGGCGGCAATCGCATCAGCATCAAACGCGCGCTGGACAAAGGGCTGACGTTCCGTCCGCTTGCGGCCACAGCGCGCGACACGCTTGCGTGGTTCAAGGCGCAGCCGGCGGAGCGTCAGGCGAAACTCAAAGCCGGGCTTTCATCCGAACGCGAAGCGGAAGTGTTGGCGGCGTGGCATAAGCAAGCGAAGTGATTCTGTTGGATTGCCTCCACGCTGTCGACCTTCGCGCTCTTTCTCGTTAGGCAAAATCAGCGCCGATTTTCCCGCCGGATCATCAGCTTCAATCCCGACCACGTTTCGTCCACCGCGCAGACTTTCACATCCACGAACCCAAGCGGTAACGCGACCGCGCGAATGACGTCTTCGGTCACGTCGCTCGCCACGCCGGAGGATTTTTTTGGCCAGGAAACCCAAAGGATGCCGCTGTCTGCGATCAAGTGGCGCAGGCCCTTCAATTCTTTCTCCAGCGTCTTGCGCTTGGAAACGAAGAGATGAATGAAACTCGCTTGGGCTGAAATTGTTTTGGTGAAAGAAACCGCCTCAGGCAAAGGCGCGAGCAATTTCGCGTAGTGCGCCGGCGCGCCAATCGTGGCGATTTTCTGCCCGCTTTTGATGCCGAGCTTTTGCGCCAGCGGCGTTCCGGAATAGCCGGCTATTTTTTTATCACTTCCTTGTCTGCTTGCGGTTTGCCCGGACATCCCCGTTCGTTCCTCCAATTGCAGAAAACGCTAATGCAAAAGAATTGGTCGCGCGCACTCATTCTCTTTTTTGTCCTGTTCTCTTGGACGGCCTGCCGTCATCCGAACAACGCCGTTTCCGGCACCATCGAAGTGGATGAGGTACACGTCGGCCCGCGGAGCGGCGGGCGCGTGGAAAAGATTTTCGTGCAGGAGGGCGACCGGCTCCGCCAGGGGCAGCCAATCATGCAATTGGAAGCCTCCGAATTACATGCGCGCCGTGACATGGCCGCGGCGCAAATCGACACCGCCATCCGGGACGCCGATGCGCATTCTGCGCAATTGAAGTTCTTGCGCGGCGATGCGCGGCGTCAGCAGGATTTGCTCAAACGAAACGTCGTTTCGCCGAATGAGGCGGAACGTGCCGCCAGTGCCGCTACCGCCGAGGAAAAAAGTCAGGAGGCCGCGCAGATGCGGATCACGCAGGCGCGCGCGCAGCTCGCGGATATCGATGCGCAAATCGGAGAGATGCAAGTGACCGCACCGACTGATTCGGTCCTGGAAATTTTGAGCGTGAAAGTCGGCGACGTGCTTCCAGCCAATCGCGAAGCCGCCACGCTGATCCTGCCGCAACATTTATGGGTGCGCGTTTATGTGCCCGAACCCTGGCTTGGGATGATCAAGGTTGGCGATGCTGTCCGCGTGCGCGTGGATTCATTCCGCGACCAAGATTTTGGCGGTGTCATCGAGCAGATCAATCGCCAGGCCGAATTCACACCCCGTAATGTTCAGACGGTCGAGGACCGGATCCGGCAAGTGTTCGGAGTAAAGGTCCGGCTCGAAAACGCCGAGGATAAATTGCGCGCCGGCATGTCCGCCGATGTGTTTTTTCCAAATGTCTCCCGCTGATACCATGATCGAGTGCGACGGCCTAACGAAGCGCTTCGGCGCATTCACGGCCGTAGATCACGTTAGCTTTTCCATCGCGCGCGGTTCCATCTTCGGATTTCTCGGACCAAACGGTTCTGGTAAATCGACCGTCATCCGCATGCTCTGCGGAATCCTCGAAGCCACCGAAGGCACCGCCAAAATCGCCGGTCACGATGTGGCGCGGGAAAACGATGCGACCAAGGAAATGATCGGCTACATGTCGCAAAAATTCTCGCTCTACGATGAGCTGACGGTAAACGAGAACCTCATTTTTTCCGGCAAGCTTTACAGCCTTCCCGACAAGCAATTGAAACAGCGCCGGGATGAATTGATCGCGATCACACATCTCGAACCGTATCTTACCCGGCGCGCCGCGCTTCTTTCCGGCGGCTGGCGGCAACGCCTCGCCATGGCTTGCGCGCTCATGCACCAACCGACCGTTTTATTTCTGGATGAGCCGACCGCAGGCATCGACCCGGTCGCGCGGCGCGAGTTGTGGGACTTGCTCTTCGCCTTCGCCGGGCAGGGGATGACGCTGTTCGTCACCACGCATTACATGGACGAAGCGGAGCGCTGCTCCCATGTCGGCTATATTTACATGGGGAAAATGATCGTTTGCGGCGAGCCCGACGATTTAAAAAAAATGCCTGAAGTCAACCCGCCCGGCACGCGTCGGCTCGATGTGATGTGCGACCATGTCACCGTCGCGTTGCGCGCGATGCGAGAAGTCCCGGGAGTGCAGAACGCGACCGTATTTGGTCAATCGATGCATTTGCTCGTCGATGAAAGCGTGCAGCGCGCGGAGATCGACGCAAAACTGCGCAGCGTGGGAATCGCGAACCCGGAGATTCACGAGATCGGGCCGTCGCTTGAGGATGTTTTTGTTTCGCTCACCGCGAAACATGCGAGCGAAAGCCAGCAAGGAAAAGCGGCCTGATGAAACGCGCACCATTCCGCGGCCTCGGCGCCATTCTCTTCAAGGAATTCATCACCGTCCTGCGCGATCCGATGACGCTCTTCTTCATGCTCTTCCCGCCGCTCATCGAGATGATCGCATTCGGCTACGCGCTCGATAACGACGTGAAGCACATGGGCATGGCCATCTTGAATGAAGATCGCACCGTCGAGAGCAGGCAGTTTCTCGATCGCTTCGTCAACACGGAGACGTTTCGGATTGTCGGCGAAGTGCAAAACGTCGAGCAGCTCGCGAGCGAAATCCGCAAAGGCCGCGCCTATGTCGGGCTGCAAATTCCGCCGCACTTCACCCGCGACCTGCGCGCCGGCCATCCCGCGCAGGTGCAAATGCTGATCGACGGCTCGAACTCGACCACCGCGCTGCAAGCACTCAACACCGCGCTCGGTCTCGCCCTCACCCAATCCATGGAAATGATGATGCGCGACAGCGGCCGGCGCACCGTGCCGATTGAGATTCGCCCGCAGATCCTCTACAACCCCACGATGCGGAGCCCGAACTTTTTCGTCCCGGGTGTGATCGGCGTTGTGCTGCAAATCGGGACCACCTTCGCCACCGCCATGGCTGTCGTGCGCGAGCGCGAGCGGGGGACGCTGGAGCAACTGCTCGTTAGTCCACTGAGCCGCTGGGGTCTTATGCTCGGCAAGCTCGTCCCTTATCTTTGCATCGGCATGCTCATGGCGATTTTGCTTTTCGCCATCATGCGTTTCGTTTTTGCCGTGCCCATCGCCGGCAGCGTCATCGCGATGATGCTTTCCACGCTCGTCTATGTTTTCGCGCTCCTCAGTCTTGGCCTTCTCGTCGCCACGAAAGCCGAGAACCAAATGCAAGCCTTGCAGATGTCGATGACCTTCATCATGCCGAGCGTCTTCTTTTCCGGCTTTATTTTCCCGCGTGAAACGATGCCTTGGATCTTCTACGGCATCGGCGCCGTCCTTCCGACCACCTATTTCATCAACCTGATGCGCGCCATTATCCTGCGCGGAGCCACCTTCTTAGAATACTGGCCCTCGCTCGCCATCATGTCAGTCATGGCTGTGCTCCTCTTCTGCGTCTGTGCGCTGCGATTCCGGAAGAAGATCGGATAGCGTCTAACTCAACGTCCTTTCACGGCGTGCTCGCTGGATTCCGCGCCGCCGAACTCGAACGATACCGTCGCGAAAAGAGCCAAGCGGGGCGATTCGCTTGTGCATCCGACGAGCGGAGCGAGTTCGATCACCGTATGCCGATTTGGTTTCCAACTGATACTTGGGCCAATGATGAATTCATCCAAGGATCCTTTGAGCCTCGTTTCGACCGACGCATGCGTGTATCGCATCTCTGTTCCGATCTCCAGACGATCCGCGATGGTAACATAGGAGATAGCTTGCGTGAATCCGATTTCGCGGCTTCGATCGCCGCCGACTTCGTGCCGAAAGAACCCGTTCGCGGCCCATTGTATTCGCGGAAAGAACTCCTGCCCGACCAACAAGCGCATTTCATACGCATCGGATGTCCGGCCGAGCGACGGTAGGCGGTCTACTCCGAATTCATATCCTACCGAGACCGCTGGGTTGAGCGGAATTGCGCCCCAACGAGCGAAGGCGTATCGCGCGGTGAGTTCGACCGTTTTTTCCGCTATGTCGCCACCTGCAATTCCCAGGTGATTTTCTAGTCCGAGTTCGAAGCGATTGGGCAGTCCCATCTCAATTTCCTGCGACAATTCGTGAACGGATTGTCCGTGTCGAAAACGGCTTTCCGAAAGGATGCCGATGAACACTTCATAGGGCGAGAGGACGTAAAGTTTCGTGGTGGAAGATGCGCGGCTGCGTTCCGCCCATTGGGGCTGGCCGTAGCCGCCTGGATCTTCAAATTCTTCAGCCGAAGCCTGGACGACGACATCGTGTTCGACCGCTTCCTGCGCGCTGATATTCCTGCCAATGAAAAGATAAAGCAGCGAACTAAAGGCAAGAAGTCGGCGCATAGAAGATGTGATCAACAAGCATGGGTTGGGTGGGACTCGAACCCACAACCAACGCCTTTAAAAGAGCGTTGTGGTAGATAGTAGGCACGGTCACGCTCCGCGTCGTTCTCAGAGGAGTTGTGGAAACGATGCCTGCTCAATACTTTCACCGGGGCCAAATGAAAAGGCCAGGCCAGCATAAGCTGACCTGGCCTTTCCGGCTAGAGTTATCCGCAAACGGAGAACCGGACGGTTATTTCGAGTAGGTGGATGCTTGTGTCGCCGTCGCTGCCTCTTTGTGCTGCGCGCAAGCCCCCAGACTTAATGCAGTGGCCGCCACGGCCA
>JBDUCP010000156.1:0-4327 GCA_040003405.1 Verrucomicrobiota bacterium | reverse complement strand
AGCGGTGCGCGCACTTGAGGTAACCGGGAAACGGCCGACAGTGGAGTTCGCATTGGATGGACAAACACACACAGTCGAAGCGCGGTTCGTCCTGGTAAACTTTGGTTCAAACGTGCTGGCTAAACTTTTGGGTAAGACTTATGCGGCGGACGCTACCGATGAAGGTTCCGTTTTCAAGATTAACATGCTTTTGCGCCGATTACCGAAGCCGAAGGCGGCGCGGTATCCTGCGGCCGAGGCCTTTTGTGGCACATTCCATATCGATGAAAGCTACGAGGAAATGAATCGTAGCTATGAGGAAGCGTTGAAGGGCCGGTTACCGAGCAAGCTGCCTTCCGAGGTTTACTGCCATACCCTCACGGATAACAGCATTCTTTCCCCGGAACTGCGTAAGCGAGGTTTCCATACCATGACGCTCTTTGGCCTCGATACGCCCTGGTCCTTGTTCGCCGCGGATAATGAGACGATGCGGCAGGAGGCGCAAGATCGATTCGCGCAGGGAATGAATCGTTGGTTGGCTGAACCGTTGGAAGACTGCCTCGCGGTTGCCAGCGATGGCAGTTACTGCATTGAAGGTAAGAGTCCTGTCGATATAGAAGATGCTTTGGGGTTATACCATGGCAACATCTTTCAAACTGCGCCGACCTTCCCTTTTGCCGAGAACAACGAACAAGTGGGCACATGGGGCGTCGAAACAGAGTTCGAGAATGTCTTTCTCTGCGGCTCGAGCGCCCACCGAGGCGGCGCGGTAAGCGGCATTCCAGGCCACAACGCGGCGAGGAAAGTCCTGGAAGTAGTCGGCCAGAGCTAACCGATGAAGGCCCTTGTTTCGCAGAACCATCAAACAATCATTCGGGACATAACAACGCCTTCTCTGCAAGACGAAGACGTCCTATTGCAGGTAAAGGCCTGCGGAGTCTGTTTTTCTGACATTCACAAGATCCGGTACCAGCCTTTGGCAGAACCGGTGGTGCTCGGTCATGAGGTGGCAGGCAACGTGGTCGAGGTTGGCGGTAAGGTCGTTAAGTTTAAGGTAGGCGATCGGGTGGCGGTGGCGCATCATGTTCCTTGCATGGAGTGTCACTCCTGTCAGCATGGAAACGTGTCGATGTGCACCGAGTTCAAAGAAAGTCATCTTGACCCCGGTGGTTTCGCTGAGTTTGTCCGGATACCCGGCGGGCATTTGGAAAAGGTGGCGTTTCTTATTCCCGAAATGTTGAGTAACAGTGAGGCGTCTTTCATGGAGCCATTAGGTTGTTGTGTGCGGGCGGTAAAGCGGTCAGGTATTCGCCGGGGCGATGTAGTGGTTTTGGTGGGACTGGGTTCGATCGGCCTTCTCCTGATGCAGCTAATTTGTCATGCCGGCGCTGAATGTATCGGACTAGAGCTTGATCCTAACCGACGGGCAGTGGCCGAGGACATAGGACGGGTCAAAACATTCGTTGGCGTCGAACCCGAGTTTCGGCAGTACTTAGCCAAGGTATCTGAGGGCCGCGGTGCCGATAACCTCCTTCTCACAGCCGGTAGCCCAGCTCTAATAGCGAACGCCTTAAGTTGGCTCCGCGCCGGCGGCACCTGTACGATCTTCGCGAGTCTTCATCCCGAAGCGATTGTACCATTGGACTGGAATGAGCTTTATTATCGTGAGATTAATATTGTTAGTTCCTATTCTTCGTCCCCGGTTGATCTGGCAGAAGCGCTGGAGTTTTTGGAGCGTGGCGTAGTCAAGGTGAGTAAACTAGCCAATCAAACCTTTACCTTAGAACAATTCGACGAAGCTCTGGCATCGGTCGAAAGCCGCGCCATCCTCAAAGCCGTTATCACGCCACATGCTTCGTAATCCAACGATGCGGGCGGTATTATTCTACGGCCCAGGAGACGTGCGCCTAACACAAAGGTTGATACCACGGGCCGGAATAGGTGAGGTAGTAGTTAAGATCCACGTGGCGCTTACGTGCGGCACAGACTTGAAAGCTTATCGTCAGGGGCATCCGGTTCTACTGGCGCGAATGCCGTCGCCTTTTGGTCATGAAATGGCAGGCGTCATTTGTGAAGTAGGTGAAGGTGTGACTGCCTGGAGCGGGGGTGAACGCGTTGTCGTGCTTAACTCCGCCCCTTGCGATCAATGTTATTTCTGCGCGCATGATAATCCGGAGCTCTGTGACAATCTTGAGCTACTCAATGGCGCTTATGCTGACTACATCGCGGTGCCCGCCCATATTACGCGACACAACGTTCATCGGTTGCCGAATGGCCTAAGCTATGCCAAAGCTGCCTTAGCGGAGCCGTTCGCCTGCGCGCTACACGCGATTGATAAAATGCGGATAGAGCCTGGCGAGACGATTGCGCTCATCGGGGCGGGTAACATGGCGAGGCTGCTCATCCGCGCGCTGAAGAATGCGCGCGCGCGTATTCTTGTTCTAGGTCGCGACGCGGGCAGACTCAAGCTCGCGTTAGCAGCCGGCGCGGATGAAGTTGTCGATCTTACTCGGGAAACTGATGCTGTTCTGGCCGTGCAGCACCGTACGGACGGGCGCGGCGCCGATGGTGTTATCGAAGCGGTGGGCAAACCGGAGACATGGAGGCTAAGTGTCGGCATGGTGCGCAAAGGCGGGCGAGTCTGCTTTTTTGGCGGTTGTGCGGTTGATGCTACGGTCGAGCTAGACGCGCATCGGCTTCATTATGGTGAAATCGCCGTCTTTGGAGTTTTCCATCATCGGCCTTCTTATGTCCAACAGGCTCTGGACTTGTTAGGCAAAGGGGTGGTTTCGCCAGAGCTATTCATTGATCGGGAGATAACTCTGGAGGAAGTAGTGCCATTCTTTGCCGCGAACCAGAACGCCAGCCCTCTCAAGGCCGCGGTTGTCATGTGACTCGCATTCCCATGACTGCTGGCTCACCGATTTGGCAGACCGTCTTTTTTTCGTTCGCGGCTGTCCTTATTTTATTTGAAGTCGTGCGCGGTTGGCGGCTCGGACTTATTCGCCAACTAATGCGCGTGGTCGCGATCATTGCCGCGTACGGCACGTCCATTTTTCTCGGCCCGCTGCTGGTTTCGCCGTTGCGTCCCTATCTAAGAATACCGGACATCGCGATTTCTGCAGTGGCAGACGCGGGTATGGCGATCTTGGTTTACGGAGTTATTGCCAGTCTTGGCACAATCCTCTTCAAGCGGACCGCGCAACAAAGCTCAGGCACCATCCGGTTAGTCTATGGCCTGAGCGGGGCGGCCATCGGTCTTTTCTTCGGCGGATTTTTTCTTTGGCTCATCCTTATGGGTGTCCGCTCAATCGGCGCTATCGCAGATGCTCAGGTCAATGCGCAGGAAAAGATCGAGCGCCGTGGAAGTGAGGAAGCGGATTCGCTGGCGGCGCTTCTCGCGCGTTTGAAAAATTCGGTTGAACTCGGAAACGTCGGCGAAGTCGTGAAAAAGGCGGATCTTATGCCGGGCGGTGTCTATCAAACACTGAGCGACGTAGGAACAGTCCTGGCGAGTCCCGAATCCGCACAGCGCTTTCTCGCTTATCCGGGCGCGACCGCACTCGGCGAACATCCGAAAATTGTGGCGTTGCGCAACGATCCCGAGATCGGCGAAATGATTGCGCAGGGACGGCTGTTCGAGTTGCTGCGCGATTCGCGCATCATCGACGCCGCCAATGATCCGACTCTGGCCGAGTGCATCAAAAAGTTCGACCTGAAAAAGGCAGTCGATTACGCGAGGGAAAGACATTGAAATCTGCCATGCTGGTCTCGATCGGTCTCGAAGTTCACGTGCAGCTCCAAACGCGTTCGAAAATGTTTTGCGCTTGTCCGGTGGAATTTGGGGCCACACCAAACTCACACACTTGTCCGACATGTCTCGGATTGCCGGGCGCGTTGCCGGTGATGAACCATGAGGCGCTCAAGCTTACGACGCTGACCGGTTTGATGGTCGGTTGCGAAATCGCGCCCGTCTGCAAGTTCGATCGCAAAAATTATTTCTATCCGGACATGCCGAAGAATTATCAAATCTCACAATATGATTTGCCGCTGTGCGCGAACGGCAGCGTGCCGTTGCATGATCTCGCTTACCCCATAGAAACGCAGAAAAATATCGCATCGCCGAACAAGGAGGTGCGTCTCGTGCGCATCCACCTGGAGGAGGATGTGGCGAAGAGTTTTCATTTTGAGTCGAGCACCGGCATCGATTTCAATCGCGCCGGTACGCCGTTGATGGAGATCGTGAGCGAGCCGGAAATCAATTCGCCCGAGGAGGCTTTTGCTTTTCTGACCGCGCTAAGACAAATCCTGATTTATGGGGGCGTAAGCGCTGCCGATATGGAGAAAG
>JBDUCP010000155.1:0-4333 GCA_040003405.1 Verrucomicrobiota bacterium | reverse complement strand
AACCTATAACTTCAACCCGGGAGGAGGATTCATTTTCTCCTCCCGGTTTTTTTATTTTGCTTGAGCGGTTGAGGAGTTGAGCGGTTGAGAGGAAAGAAGAAGATGACGCATTTCCTCGATGCGGCGGTTGCCGCGGCGCGTGACGCCGGTGAATTATTGCGCCAGAATTTTCAGCGACCGTTGCGGGTCAACTCGTCGGAGGCGCACGACATCAAACTCGAGATCGATGTCCGCACGCAGGATTTGATCACCGCTTCGCTCCTCCAAAAATTTCCGCAGCACTCGCTTTACGGCGAAGAAGGAATCGTCGGCGAACAGACGAGCGATTATCAATGGGTAGTGGATCCGCTCGATGGCACCGTTAATTATTTCTACGGCATCCCGCACTTCTGCGTTTCGATCGCGCTGCGCTACATGGGCGAAATCATCGTCGGCGTCATTTATGATCCAATGCGTGATGAATTGTGGAGCGGGCAGAAAGGCACGCAGCCTACCTTGAACGGCAAAACATTTCGCGTGAGTGAGCGCGCGGATCTCGCTGAAGCAGTTATTTCCGTCGGCCTTTCCAAAACGGGCGTGACGATCGCGGCCGGTCTGCCACTGCTGCAAGAGATGATTCGCCGTGCGCGCAAATGCCGACTGATGGGCAGTGCCGCGCTCGACATGGCATATGTCGCCTGCGGACGCTTTGATGCTTACATCGAACAAGGAATCAGTCTGTGGGACATCGCGGCGGGTTGGATTCTGGTGGAAACGGCGGGCGGTTTGGTCGAGATGAAGCCGCGCACGGACATGAAAGAAAAATACAGCATCATCGCGTCGAATGGCGTGATCGATTTGAAACTCTAACGCGCTATGATGCGATGTGGCACCGGCTATGACGCGCATCGTCTCGCGCCTGGCCGAAAATTAATTCTCGGCGGAGTCGAGATTCCGCATGAGCGCGGACTCGATGGGCATTCGGATGCGGATGTTTTGTGTCATGCCATCGCCGATGCACTTCTCGGCGCGATCGGTGAAAGTGATATCGGCCACCATTTTCCGAACACGGATGAATCGATTCGCGGAATCAGCAGCATCGAAATTTTGCAGCGTGTCAACGCGCTGCTGCGAGAGAGGAATGCTCATGCCGTCAATGTCGATGCCACTTTGATTGCGGAAGCGCCAAAGATCGCGCCGCATCTTCCGGCGATGCGAGAGAAGATCGCGGCGGCGTTGCACCTCGATGTTTTGCGCGTCGGCATCAAGGCGACGACGAACGAAGGACTCGGCGCGCTCGGTCGCGGCGAGGGAATGGCGGCGATGGCGGTGGCGCTGGTGGAGATGGGGTGATGGCGCTCCGATTGTTCAACACTTACTCGCGGGCGTTGGAGGAATTCCATCCGCTCGACTCGGCCTACCGCGAAGTAAAAATATACACGTGCGGACCGACGGTGTACAGCCACGCGCACATTGGAAATTTCCGCGCTTACATTTTCGAAGATCTTCTGCAGCGCCACCTTGAGCTGCGCGATTACAAAGTGCGCCGCGTGATGAATATCACCGACGTGGATGATAAGACGATTCGCGGCTCGCGCAGTGCGGGAGTGCCGCTGGCGGAATTCACGGCGCCTTTCAAAAAAGCGTTCTTTAACGATCTCGAAACGCTGCGCATCAAGCGCGCTGATTTTTTTCCGGAAGCAACCGACAACGGTCACATCGCGGCGATGATCGAAATAATTAAGACATTGATGGCACGCGACCTCGCGTATCAAGCGGACGACAAATCAGTCTATTTTCGCATCAATAAATTTCCCGCCTACGGAAAGCTGGCGCATTTTGATTTAACAGAATTACGCTCGAGCGGGCGGGTTAAGAGCGATGAGTACGACAAGGAGCACGTCGGAGATTTTGCGTTGTGGAAAGCCTGGGATGACGAGGACGGACCGGTCGGCTGGGAAAGCCCGTGGGGAAAAGGGCGACCGGGGTGGCACATCGAGTGCAGCGCGATGGCGACGCAGATTCTCGGCGAGCAACTCGATATCCATTGCGGCGGCGTGGACAATATTTTTCCGCATCACGAAGCGGAAATTGCGCAGACCGAAGGATGCACCGGAAAACAATTTGTGCGCTACTGGCTGCATTGCGCGCATCTGATGGTCGATGGGCAAAAGATGGCGAAGTCGCTTGGAAATTTTTACACGCTGCGGGATGTGCTCGCCAAAGGATACAGCGGGCGCGAGGTCCGCTACGCCTTGATGCGCGTGCATTATCGTGCGCCGCTCAATTTCACATGGGAAGGAATGGAAGAAGCGCGGGAGTCGTTAGGCCGGATCGATGCCTGGGTGCGACGACTGCGGGAGAGAGCAGAAGAAAACGTGCAGCGCCGAACGGAAGAGGACGCTTTTGCCACGGCGCTTGATGACGACTTGAATATCTCCGGCGCGCTTGGCGTTCTGTTTGAAACAATCCGCAAAACAAATCGCGCGCTCGACCGTGGTGAGCTTGACGCCAACGCGGCGAATACCTGCTTGCAGTGGTGGGAACGGATCGATCGCGTCCTCGCCCTTAGCGGAGAAGAAAGCGCGTTGCCGCCAGAAATAGCCGCGCTGGCGAACGCGCGCACGCAGGCAAGGCTTGCCAAGGACTGGAGAAAAAGTGATGAATTGCGGGACGAACTTCGCGCGCATGGGTGGGAAGCCGGTGATACAAAAGACGGGCAGAAGATCACGCGGCGCGGAGGAAATTGAACCGACATGTTTTCGCCGTCCGAATATTTGAATCTCGAACACACGGCGCATCCCAAGCTGTTTGAAACGCAGAAGTATGTGTGGGACGCGCTCAAGCAAATCGCGAGTTATCTGCAATTTCGCCTGAAGCCGGCCGTCTTGGGTGAGCTGGTCGGAAAGCCTTTCATCAGCAACAATGTTTTCATCGGCGCGGGAACAATTGTTGAACAAGGCGCAGTCCTGAAGGGGCCCGCCTGGATCGGGGAAAACTGTCACGTGCGCAGCGGATGCTACGTGCGCGAAAATGTCATTGTGGGCGATGGCGTCGTGATGGGAAACTCATGCGAGTTCAAGAACTGCATCCTTTTCGATGAAGTGCAGGTGCCGCATTTTAACTACGTCGGTGATTCCATTCTCGGACATCGCGCGCATCTCGGCGCCGGCGTGATTTTGTCGAACGTGAAACTCGATCATCAGGAAATTCACGTGAGCACGGTGGATGGCGACATCGCGACGGGCATGCGGAAATTTGGCGCGATCATCGGTGATCGATCCGAGATCGGCTGCAACGCGGTGATCAATCCCGGCTCCATTCTCGGCCGCGATTGCATGATCTATCCCGGCGCAAATTTCCGCGGCGTCCTGCCTAACGCCAGCGTGGTAAAAGTGCGGCAGAGCATCCAGGTGATGCCGCGACGTCCAGCAAACGGAGTCTAGACTAGCTCCGCTTCAGCGATTCCGCGTTGACGCCGGTGCTTCGGCTTGCTGCGGTTCCGAGCCGGGACCAAATAGCATCGAGAAGACGAGAAAGACAGATGCTCTCGGCGAATCATCGGTTACGCCGAAAAGTGGCGAGAGATCCAGGCGCGTGTTCTTGGTTGGCTTCCACGCAATGGTCGGGCCAATGACCAGCCGATTGGAAGCGTCCTCGTTATTCTGCCGGATTCCGGCATCAGTAAATGAGGTAAACTGCATTTCCGCGCCGATCTTAAGACGCTCATGTGGCAGGAGAATCGGGAACATGATGCTTGAAGCGACACCGATTTCGCGCCCGCGATCGCCGCCGACTTCCTGCTCGAAGAAACCGTTCGCCGCCCATTCCACTTTCTCGCCAAAATCCTGCGCTAACAAGAGCCGAACTTCGGCGGCGTCCGGCAACGGTCTTTTTTCATCGAGAAATTCCTGCGCTTCACCTTTCTCCAATGGGGCGGGCGGACCTTCGTCATGCAGGATATGGCCGATGCCGAATTTGTATTCGACGAAAATCGTCGGGTTGAGCGGAATTTTATTCCAATCGGCGAGCGCATAACGCGCTTCCAAACTAAAGGTACGTTCCTGCGTGTGCCCGCGGAAGTTCTCGATCGTATTCTCGACGGCCACGCCGAAGCGGTGAGGCAGGCCCACTTCGATTTCCTGGGTGAGGCTATGGTCGGGCCGATTAAAGCGAAGGGCATCTCCCTGATAAACTAATCCCGCGAAAACAGCTCCTGGAGGAAGAACGTAACTGTTGACCAAGTTAGAGAAACGATTGCGCGAAAAAGCGGGCGGTGCCCCGTAAGCGCTCGGCACTTCTTCGCCCACGACGACAAGACGTTCGGCAGTGACATCTTGAGCAGCGGTCTGGT
>JBDUCP010000154.1:0-4373 GCA_040003405.1 Verrucomicrobiota bacterium | reverse complement strand
TCCACTTCCCGCGCGCCGAGTTCGGTCTCCGCGTAATCGAGGGGCGCCGCCCCGCCGAGAGCGCGCTGCGGAAGTTTCAGCCATTGCCGCCCACGGGCCGCGTCCCCGAAGACATCCGCAGCGTGTTGCACTAAGCGCGCGAATCGCATTACGCGGTCCGATTCATCCGGCGTCAATCGGCCGAGCGCTTTGCGGCGCAAAAGAGTGGAGCGTGAAATGGCGAGCTTGCCCGCGAGTTGCTCCAGCGGCAGGTCAACGCCGGCCTGGAGTGCCTCGAGCTTGCGGAAATGCAATCCTTTCCGGACCTGGCGAATCAGCTCGTGCGCATCAGCGCGCACGGGAGCGGATTGCTTCTTCCTGGTGGGGCTAGCCGTCTTCACCCCGGTTTCTGTTCATCCATTTGACACACTCTAAAGTGTCAATTGATATGATGTCAATGCCCAACCGCAGCGCCGGCGGCATTGATTCGGCTGGCCTGATTGGGCGAAGTGCTGGCGGCAACGCTAGCGACCATGCCAGGCTGTAGTTCGGCCACGGTCGCACGCTGACCCCGCACAACGATTTCGGTAAAAGGCGTAATCGAGTAAGTCTTGCTGAGGGTTCCTTCGGTGATCGTGATGGAAGTGGGACTCACCGCCGCGATAGTGCTTTGCGGCGGGGGCGTGGGAGCGGATTTCTTTTTGCTTTTGGCCAGCGCCATGTCCGGCAAAATGAAACTAAGAGCGAGCAGGGTAAGAGACAGAGCGACGAATAGCTTTTTCATATCGCGACCGTACTGTCCAGTGAAGGCTATGGCAAGGAAACAGTTAGCTCGCCTGCGTAGATAGTAACAATAGTTATCACCGTACTTTCGACACTCGAATGGCGCCACCGCCGGCGATGTGCATGCGATAACCAAAGCCAGCTTTGACGATGACCACGGGCGGCGAATCGATTCTGGGATAGTAAGCGCTATCACGCTGCGATTGCGCCCAGCGCTGACCGTTTTCCAAGGTGAAAATAGTGCGCCCGTTGTAGCCCGTGAATGGCCCGATAATCCGGCTTTCGATCACTTCCGGCGGCTGCACCTTGTGTTCTTGCACGGCCTTATCGACGGCACTGGTCGCGACCTTCTCATTGCTCGTGGCGACGTAGTTGCGAATAAATTGATCCAGCCGTGCGCGCTCCTCCGCATCGAGCTTTGACAAGCCG
Organism: Verrucomicrobiota bacterium; assembly: GCA_040003405.1. Classification (GTDB taxonomy): domain Bacteria; phylum Verrucomicrobiota; class Verrucomicrobiia; order Chthoniobacterales; family UBA10450; genus JBDUCP01. The sequence continues at coordinate 3,182 of JBDUCP010000154.1, read as the reverse complement.
ATCGCTTCATACTCTTCCGCCGACATCGCTTTTTGCAGTCCTTCGAATTCCGCGTTCTCAGGTTTGGCGCCTCGCAACGGCGCGAGCGCAATAAGAAACAGAAAGAGGAAGAGAAGCTTGTTCATAACGCACATCACCTACTCGACTGTGAGGGGTAGCGCAAGCTTCCGGCTTGCGTTGTTTGATTCGCGGGTTACTACCTTACCCTACTATGCAAACTCCTCTTCGCGCCTCTTTCTCCTTCATGGCGTTGCTCTTCGCCCTCACTTATATGACCATTCCCTTATCGGCGGCGGACAAATCTGCGTCACCCGCGCCTTCGCCTGCCAATTCTAAGAAAATGACGGACAACCCACTCCTGACCGAAAGTAAGCTGCCCTATCAAATGCCGCCATTTGATCGGATCAAGGACGAACACTTCAAGCCGGCCCTGGAACAAGGCATTGCGGAGGAAGCCAAAGAGGCTGAGACAATTGCCAGTCAGAAGGACAAGCCGACGTTTGAGAATACGGTCGTGGCGCTGGAGAAATCGGGTCGCTTGCTTGGTCGCGCGGAACGGATTTTCTCGAATTTCACTGCGGCCAATACCAATCCAACGCTGCAAAAAGTAGAGAAGGAGATGGCGCCAAAGCTGTCCGCGCACGAGGACGCGATCCATCTCAACAGCGCGCTCTTCGCGCGCATCGATGCGCTATACCAAGACCGTGACAAACTCGATCTCGACGCAGAATCCAAGTGGCTGCTGGAGCGATACGAAAAGGATTTCGTGCGCGCCGGGGCCAAGCTCTCGGAGGCGGACAAGACGAAGTTAAAGGCCCTCAACGCCGAACTGGCCACCTTGCAAACGACCTTCGAGCAAAATGTGCTTAAGGAAAAGAATGCTTCTTCGATCGTGATTGAGGACAAGGCGGAGTTAGCCGGGTTGTCCGAGAATGAGATCGCCGCGGCTACTGCCGCGGCCAAGGCGGAGGGCAAAGAAGGTAAGTTCGTCATCCAATTGTTAAATACGAGTGGACAACCTTCGCTAGCTTCGCTGCAAAACCGCTCGTTACGCGAGAAGATCATGGCCGCTTCGTTGTCGCGTAACAGTCACGGCGGCGAATGGGATAATAAGAAGGTAGTTAGCCGCATCGCGCGGTTGCGTGCGGAGCGGGCGACCTTGCTGGGCTACGCCAACCACGCGGCTTATCAGTTGGAAGACCAGACCGCGCATGATGTTCCTACAGTAAATAAGCTCCTGGCCGACCTCGCTCCCGCAGCGGTAGCTAATGCGAAACGGGAAGGCGCGGATATGCAAGCGATCATCGACCAGGAGAAAGGTAACGTTACGCTCGCTGCCTGTGACTGGGATTTCTACTCAGAAAAGGTGCGCAAAGCGCGTTATGCCTTCGATGAGTCACAGCTGAAACCTTACTTTGAGATGAACCACGTCATGGTCGATGGCGTCTTCTATGCCGCCACCCAGCTCTACGGAATTACTTTTAAGGAACGGCATGACCTGCCGGTTTACCTGCCGGAGGTCCGCGTGTTTGAAGTATCCGATGCGGATGGTCAACCACTTGCCTTGTTTCTCGCGGACTACTATGCCCGACCCTCAAAGCGTGGCGGGGCCTGGATGAACCAATACGTCTCGCAAAGCGGCCTTCTTGCGACTAAACCCGTTGTAGCTAACCACCTAAACATACCTAAGCCGCCCGCTGGCGAGCCAACCTTGTTGACCTTTGATGAAGTAAGGACTGCTTTTCATGAGTTTGGTCACGCTTTGCACGGCATGTTTTCCCATGTGAAGTATCCGCGCTTTAGTGGCACCAGCGTCCCACGCGACTTTGTCGAGTATCCTTCGCAGGTAAACGAAATGTGGGCAACGTGGCCGGAGATAGTTAAGAATTACGCTAAGCATCACAAGACGGGCGAGCCGATGCCAACCGAGTTACTCGATAAGATGCTGGCCGCAGATAAGTTCAACCAGGGCTTTAAGACTACGGAATACCTGGCGGCCTCCTTACTTGACCAAGCCTGGCACCAGTTAACTCCTGAGCAAGTGCCTACCGATACACTTGCCTTTGAAGCAGAGTCCCTCAAAAAAGCGGGAGTAGATTACCCACCCGTGCCGCCGCGTTATCGTTCGACCTACTTCTCCCACTCCTTTGCTGGCGGTTACTCTGCCGGCTACTATTCCTACCTCTGGAGCGAAGTACTGGATGCAGATAGCGTTGAATGGTTCAAACAACATGGCGGACTTAAGCGCGAGAACGGCGATCATTTCCGCACTACTCTCCTTTCGCGCGGAGGCAGTGCCGAAGCTATCTCGCTCTTCCGTGACTTTACCGGCGGTGCGCCGGATGTTACACCACTCTTGAAACGTCGCGGCTTGGATAAGACTCCGCCATCCGAAGTCGCCCCTCCCGCGCCGAAGTAACCTGGGAGGGACGTGCTTCCGCACGTCCCAGCTGCTCGCGTTGACTTGAACCAGTTTGATTTTACCTTGCGAAGCTGGCACCGCGCCGGCTGCGATCGTGAAAAGCGTCCTCTTTGTTTGTACCGGAAATATCTGCCGCAGCCCTATGGCGGAAGGCATGTTTCGCCGCCTGATTGCCAACTGCAAAGATTTTGAAGTCGCTTCCGCTGGAGTGCACGCCGTGCGCGGGCAGCCTCCCAGCTTGCATGCGATTCATGTGTGCGAACAGGAAGGCGTAGACATCACATACCTGCGCAGCCAGCCGCTGACCGCGACTCTGGTGGACCGCGCCACGCACATCTTCGCCATGACGGGCGCGCATCTCGAAACCATTCATCTGCTCTTCCCACAGTCCAGCGACAAAACTTTTCTCCTGCGCGAATTTGAAGAACCGGGTCGAACGTTATGGCGCGACGTGCCGGATCCGATCGGTTGCAGCCGCGATGTTTACGGCGTTTGCGCCGAGACGATTAAAAACGCTTTACCGAGCGTGCTCGCATTCGTAGAACAAAGTGAGCTGGCCAAGCCTACCCAGTCGCGCGGCGGCGGACCTTCATCCTACATCATGGCGGACTTACCTAACGACCTCGCACCGGTCTCGTCCGGCGGTCTCCGGCGAACGGATCCCGAGATCTTCGATGTCATCGTCGCAGAAGAAAAACGGCAGCGCGAAAATATTGAGCTGATCGCGTCGGAAAATTTCACCAGCCGCGCGGTGATGGAG
>JBDUCP010000153.1:0-4378 GCA_040003405.1 Verrucomicrobiota bacterium | reverse complement strand
TCGTCCATCCTCTTCCCGCCATAGAAGATGATCAGGGTCGGGCTTGCAAGCGCTCCGCAAGCCAGCGCTCAGGTCCGACATGTCGCCGAAGCCGGCCCGCCTGGACATGGTGTTGTAGCAGACTGGCCCGGGGTCGCTCCTTTTTTACCTCCGCGCCAAATCAAAAATGGGATCGAACTGGCCAAACAGCGCATGATAAAAGATGGCGTCGCCATTGAGACGACCTTAGTGAATAATCTGCCGCGAGTCCTCGGTGATGAAGCCGCGCTCACCGAAGCTTTCGCCCACTTGGTGACTGTGATCCTGCCAGCAAACCCGGAAGAGTTCTAAAAGTACTTGAGATGTCGGATTTAAGATTTAAGTCAAACTTCATTCACGTCGGCGTCCGCATCGCACTCACGAGAGGTCGAAATTCCTAACCAAAACCCGTATGATTGTTACTACCGCTCAGCTTTACAAAGTGGCCTACAAGAAATTCGCCGTTGGCGCTTACAATATTAATAATCTGGAACAAACGATGGGGTTGTTCCGGGGCTGCATCCAGAGCAAGGCCCCTTTCATTATCCAGCTTTCAAAAGGCGCTCGCGGTTACACCGATAAGAGGATGCTCGAGGCGATCATTCGTACGGCCGAGCAAATTTTTCCAGAGGCTATCTTCGCGGTGCATCTCGATCATGGCGATGAAGCGACCTGCTACGATTGCATTGACTCCGGCTTCTATAGCTCGGTCATGATCGATGCCAGTCACGAGCCGTTCGAGGAGAACGTCGCGATTACTAAACGCGTGGTCGCGCGCGCTCACGCTAAGGGCATCAGCGTCGAGGCGGAACTTGGGATGCTCGGCGGAGTGGAAGAAGACATCAAAGTGGACGAAGGCCATGCTTGCCTAACGAATCCAGACGAGGCGGTGGAATTTGTAAAACAAACCGGCTGCGACTCGCTGGCGGCGGCCATTGGCACCAGCCACGGCGCTTATAAATTTAAAGGTCAACAATCCTTGCGCTTCGATGTCATCGAAGCGATTTCGCAAAAAGTCCCCGGCATGCCGATCGTGATGCACGGCAGCTCAAGCGTCCCCGTGGAAGAAGTGGAGCGGATTAACGCCGCTGGCGGAAAACTTGATCCCTCTGCGCGTGGAGTGAACGAGAATGAATACCTGCCGGCGGCCAGGCTCGGAGTCACCAAAGTCAATATCGACACCGACGGTCGTTTGGTCTGGACGCGCGTCCATCGCGAATTTTTTCGGGACAAGCCCGCAGATTTCGACTTTCGGCCGCCGGGCAAAATCTTCATGCAGGCGTATGCGGATTTCATCGCTCATAAAAATGAGAAGCTTGGCTCCGCAAATCAACTGGACACGGTGCGCGCGAGCGTGCGGTCGTAATTTCTTGGCGGCGAAAGCCTCAACATTCCGGCAACCATAGCGACAGCGTTTCCGGGAAAACGCCTGTAATTGACGTTGAGAAATAATTTCTCCATACAGGCTCTGGCGGGTGCGGCCTAACGAGCACATCTGCCTGCCTCAACGCGGACGCGCTTCCTCCAGCAGCCAGCGCAACCCTTCCGCTGAGACGCATTCTGCGCCGCAAGCGCTGGCTGTTTCCTGTTCCAGGAAATCACTCGTCGCGACGAGCAATTCAAAATCCGCCGCGTACTTGCTGGTCAATCGTTCGATTATCGAGTCGGCCGTCTGCCCTTCGCGCGAATAAAAGATCTGCACTTCGCCGGGATCTGCGCTGGCACTGATTGACGTTCCTGTGCCATCGAAAACCACCACCACGCGCACCCCGGTCCAATCCTGATAATCCCGCAACTTTCGCACGAGCGCGTCTCGCGCCAGCGATGTGCGCTGGGCATGCAAGGCCCGCAGGTCCGGCCAGGCAAAAATTACGCTATGCCCATCGACAATGAGATACTCGGCACGCACTTTGCGTTTCCAAAGCTAGCCACAAAAGGGACGTTCCGCATTGGGAACGCCGGAGGGATTAACTTTCGCTCGCCGCTGGTTCGGCCGCGCGAACGGTCTTTTTCCGAGGCTTCGCTTTAACCGGCGGCGTCGGCGTTTCACGGCGAACAGGTGCAGCTTTGGCAGTGAGTTTTTTCCGATCCAAATAAGCGCCGCGGCGCCGTCGTTTCACTCTCACGCGAAGTTGCTGACCCATATGCGATTCCTATAGGTCGGAAGCGCCACCGGCGCAACGCCAATAAAATTTCTTCACTCGCGAGACGCGCGAATGAGATTGCACTGTCTGGCGAAAGTCAGATAGAAACGATCTCCGGTAAGATCGTGAGCACCTCCAAAACACTGATTCTTCTCTCCGCCCTCCTATTGGCGTTCTCGCTGATTTTCGGCGTTTTTAACTTTACCAAAGCACGCGGCCTGCGCGTGGTCGCCGATCAAGGAGAAGCGGCGCGCCAGGAAGCGCAGCAGTTGCGCCTCGCGCGGGACAAGGATCTGAAGACGAATGCGAAGCCCGGCAACACGATCACGAAAGGAGCGAATGCCGACGCCGAGTCGGCGAAGTCGAAAGCGGAGAAGGATGAGCTACAGGCGAAATTGAAAGCGAACGAAACCGAGATCGCGCAGCTCCAGCAACGCCTCGCCGACGCTGTGACCAAAGCGGCCGCCGCCCCCAATGAATCGGCCGCCTCCACCGCTGTATTGCAAAACGAGTTGGAAGAAACAAAGAAGCGCCTGGATGCCGCGGAAGGCGAGAAAGAGTTCCTCGCCGACAAGCTGAAAGGCACGCCGGAACGACCTGCTGTGGCCGAGACAAAAAAAGAGCGGCGCAACCCAAGTCACGGTAATCCCGCTTTGCGCGGCAGCGTCCTTGCCGTCAATCAAGCCTATAACTTCGTCGTCCTGAATATGGGCGGACGACAGGGCGTGGAGGCGAATGCCGAAATGCTCGTGCTGCGGGGCGGCGCGCTCATCGGGAAAATTCGCATTTCCTCGGTTGAACCGGCCACGGCTATCGGCGACATTGTTACGAGCAGCCTGGCTCGTGGAGTTCAGGTGCAACCTGGAGATATTGTCATCTATGCGGGCACCGGTTCCTGAATTCGTAATCAAGTCTGTTCGCCACGCCTTGCTCGCGAGCGCGCTCTTGGCCCTCGCTTCCTGCGCGACTAAAGAGCCGCCCCCCCTTATCGCCGACCCATCAGCCACCGGCGAAACGGCGCTGCCTTGGAACGAGCAGCAAAAGTGGGAAAGAGAAGGACAAGCGGGCGCGCTCACGCAAGGCCGCCGCTAGCAGCCGCCGACCACGCTAAATCCAGAAGCCCGCGGGGATAACCGCGTTCTTCGGCACGACTACGATTCCGTCGCGGATAAAATAATTTCCGCCATCGAGATCCGGCGGTTTTCCTTCCGGCGTGATCACCACGCCATCCGCGATGCGCGCATTCTTATCGATGATCGCGCGATCGATTACGCAATTGCGCCCGATGCCGATCGGCGGCAGACCGCGCGACACCTTCTCCGTATCCGTCTCATAAAAATCCGCGCCCATGATGATGCTGTTGCGGATGGTCGCGCCGCTTTGAATAATGCTGCGCACGCCGATGACCGAACGTTCTAGATGCGCGTCCGAGATGATGCAGCCGTCGGCGATGATCGCCTGGCGCAACGTCGCGCCGTTGATTTTGCTTCCCGGAAGAAAACGCGGGTGCGTGTAGATTGGCGCAGAGGCGTCGAAGAAACTGTATTGCGGCAGCAGGTCTGTCAGATCGAGATTCGCCTCATAGAACGCGCGGATCGTGCCGATGTCCTCCCAGTAGCCGTTAAAAATGTAGCCGCTCACGTTCCGATCCTGGATCGACTGCGGGATGATGTGCTTCCCGAAATCCACCAGGTTGTTGGCCAGGCAATCCACCAGCACGTCGCGATTAAAAACGTAGATTCCCATCGAAGCTTGGAATAATTCCGCGTCCGCCTGCGCGCCGATCGATGCGAGCAAATCCGCGCTCAACTTCAGCTCGCTCAGCACAGATTCGTCTTTCGGTTTCTCGACGAAGCGCGTGATCCGCCGGTCGGCGTCGCTCTGCATGATCCCGAATTCCGAAGCCTGCTCGCGCGCCACCGGCTTTGTCGCCAGCGTAATGTCGGCGCCTGAGCGGATGTGCTGATGCAGCAGCGCGCGGAAATCCATGCGGTAGAGTTGATCGCCGCTGAGGATCAAATAATAATCGAACGGCTGCTCCAGGAAGTAGCGCATGTTTTGTCGTACCGCGTCCGCCGTTCCTTGGTACCATTGCGAGCCTTCCGGCGTTTGCTGCGCGGCGAGAATATCGACAAAGCTGCGCGAAAAATTATCGAACTTGTAGCTCGCCTGGATGTGGCGATGCAGCGACATGCTGTTGAACTGCGTCAGCACAT
>JBDUCP010000152.1:0-4418 GCA_040003405.1 Verrucomicrobiota bacterium | reverse complement strand
ATGCTCGTTCGCGACTGCATCGCGGCGGCGCCGCAGCAACTCGGCGGCGCGCGCCAGAGCCGCGCTCGGCCGTACTCCCTTGATGCGGCGGGGACGCACCGGCCACTCGGATTCCGGAAGCGCCAAAGCCTGCTCGGCCGCGTCGCGGAAACCCTGCCGACGACGCGCAGAAAAATGGCGAAAGTCCGGCACCTGGCCCGCGACGAAATCCTCGGCCGCGCGCAGCAATAAATGATTTTGCACAATGTGAAACGGAGGCCGATCGACCGCTTGCGCTTCTTTTTCGCGCCACTGCCAGAGCGCGCGCAGCACCGCCGACGTCCGGCCATCGAGCGTGCCCGCGCCGGAAATGCGCCAGGCCGTATCTTCATCGCGCACCCGCTGCACCGCGGTCTGCTCCAGCGCGCGCTGACACGATTGCTGAAACCATTCCAGCCGCCCGCGCTCGCGCAGTTCGTGCTCCAGTTTTTCCGCCAGCGGTAAAAGGTAACGCGTGTCGTTCATCGCGTACTCGGCCATGCGCGAGGGCAGAGGGCGCTGCGCCCAATTCGCTTTCTGCGAGCCTTTCGTCAGGACGACGCCGAAAAATCTTTCGACCAGCGCCGCCAGACTGAACTCACGAATACCGAGCAGACGCGCCGCGATCACCGTATCGAAAATGCGCGTTGCGACGAAATTCGCGGCGCGGCGCAGCAAACGCAGATCGAAATCCGCGCCTTGCAGCACGATCTCCTTATTGGTCAGCGCGGCGGCCAAGGGCGCGAGATCGAGCGATGCCAGCGGATCGATCAGGTAATCGTGGCCGCCAAAACTCATCTGCAGCAGGCAGAGCTTCTCGTAGTAGCAATGCAAACTGTCGGCTTCCGTATCGACCGCAATGCGATCGACCGGCGCCAGTAACGGCAGGAGTTCCGCCAGTTGTGCGTCCGTCGTGATCATCGCAAGCCGCTCAACAAGAGTTCCGCGTTCGTTTTCGTCGCGTTCAGGTTGTCGATTAATTTTTCCATCGCCTCAATCGGCGGCAGCGCCGCCATCACTTTGCGCAGCACCTTCACCCGCTCCCATTCCTCGGGATGATAGAGCAGATCCTCGCGCCGCGTAGCCGATTGCGCGCAATGGATCGCCGGGTAAAGCCGCTTCTCCACCAGCGCGCGGTCGAGATGCAGCTCCATGTTACCCGTCCCCTTGAATTCCTCAAAAATCACCTGATCCATCTTGCTGCCGGTATCGACCAGCGCCGTCGCCAGTATCGTTAGGCTGCCGCCTTCCTCGCAGTTGCGCGCCGCGCCGAAAAATTTCTTCGGCTTGAGCAGCGCCTTCGCTTCCACGCCGCCCGACATCGTCCGGCCCTTGCCCGGCTGCAGCGAATTGTAACCGCGCGCCAGCCGCGTGATGCTGTCGAGCAACACGACCACGTCTTTCTTCATTTCCACCAACCGCTTCGCCCGCTCCAGAACCATCTCTGCCACCTCCACATGGCGACGCGAATTTTCATCGAAGGTCGAATTGTAAATGTCGCAATCGACCTCGCGCTGAAGATCCGTCACCTCTTCCGGGCGCTCATCCACCAGCAAAATAATGAGCACGATCTCCGGATGATTCACCCGGATCGCTTTCGCGATTTCCTTCAACAAAATCGTCTTGCCCACGCGCGGCGCCGCCACGATCAAGCCGCGCTGGCCGCGACCGAGTGGCGTCAGCAAATCGATCGCCCGCGCACTAATCGAATTGGTCTTGGCGTTCTCCAAAAAAATGCGGCCTTCGGGGTATTGCGGCGTCAGGCTGTCGAAAGCCGTTGGCGCCGTCCACTCCGCCGCTGGCATCCCCTCGATCGTGCGCACCTCATCCAGCATGAGCAGGCGCTCGCGGTCGCGCGGCGGGCGGAGCGTGCCACTGATCTCCTGCGCATGCTGCAGTTGAAAATTCTGGCTGAGCGCTCGCGGCACGCCCACATCCTCCGGCACGAGAAGAAAATTCAGGCGTGGGAAACGCAGCAGCCCCATCCCCTCGCCCGGATCGAAAAAGCCGCTCGCCGTCACGGGTATGGGCCGGTCCAACGCCGTGCGCACCAGCTGGAAAATCTGCGCGTGCCGCGAATCCCCCGCCTGCGAGCGCACGCCGAACTCGCGGCATAATTTCGTCAGCGCATCCGGTTCCAGCGCCTGGAGTTCATTGAGGTCGAGCGCTGCTGGCCCTGTAGCGGCGGCCGTGTCGGCCTCGAGATTCTCGTCCGCAGGCGACACGCCTGCCTCTACAGCCACAGGCGACACCTCCGCGGGCACACCGCTCTCTACTTCTTCTTCCATAACTCTTCCCGCCAAAGCCCCACCAGCAACCGCGCCTGCTCCCGCAGCACTTCGCGCCCGCCATTATTCCACACCACGTGATCGGCCCGGCGCATCTTTTCCTCCAGCGGCATCTGCGCCTCGATCATTTCCGCGACCTCCGCCTGCGCCAAACCCGTCCGCGCCATGAGCCGTTCGCGCTGCACGCCGGGCGCGCAGGCCACCACCACAGTCCGATCGCACAAAGATTCTCCGCTGGTTTCATAGAGAAGAGGAATGTCGGCAAAAAAAAGATCGCTCGCGTGGCGTTGACTCTCGTCGCTCCACTGACGGCGGATGCGCGGATGCAGGATTTGCTCCAGCGCGCGTTTCTTTTCCGCGTCGGCGAACACTATCGAGCGCATCGCCGCCCGGTTCAAGTCGCCGCTGGCGGAATAAATATCCCGCCCAAATTCGCGTGCAATCTCTGCCCGCACCTCCGCATCGTTGTCGGTTAATTCCCGCGCCGCCTGGTCCGCATTAAAAAACGTGGCGTAAGGCACGAGCTCGCGCAGACATTCGCAGAAGCTCGTCTTGCCCGTGGCAATCCCGCCCGTAATGCCGATGGTGGGCACACTGTTTCCTTACACCACCTTCCGCCCCGCGCGCAATTCTCGGAGCGGTCTCGGTTACTTCTTATAGAAAGGCACTTCCGGCAAAATAGGCGGCTCGATCACGTCTTCGGTCTCTTCGTTTTCTTCGGTGGAATTGACCAATTGCCCGCCCGGATTTACCAGATGCGCGGTGACGAAGATGACCAGGTTGCGCTTGATGTGCTGATCGACGTTGGTGCGGAAGAGCCGCCCGAGCAGCGGGATGTCGCCCAGGATCGGCGTGCGGTCTTCGGTCTTCTGCACATCCTCGCGCATCAAACCGCCGAGCACGACCGTCTGCCCATCCCATACGCTTACGCTGGTGGTGACTTTGCGCGTGCTGAAGATGGGCTGGTTAATGACGTTATCGGTGAGGGTGATGGTGGTGTTGCCAAGTAATGACGTGGCGCCGCCGGTGATGAAGCCGAGGAGCGCCGGATTCACGGTGTTGATTTTGCTGCCGTAGTTAATGAAGCCTTCGAATTCGACGACTTGAGGAACAAGATTCAGGTCGATCGTCACGCCGTCTGGGCCGACGACCGGTTCCACTTCTAAGGTCACGCCGGTATTCCGCGTCTCAAATGACGATGGGGTTGAGGGGCCGACGACCGGCAGGGCGATGGTGGTCGAAAGCGAACTGCTACTGCCTCGGCCGCTGATCTCCGGCACCTTCGGTTCGGTGAATGCGGTCGGGTAACGGAATTCCCGCACGATCTCGATCAGCGCGCGCTGGCCGCTCTTAGTGGTGATCCGCGGGGCCGAAAGCAGATCGACTCCTTTCTTTTGGTTGAGCGCGCGGATGACCAACTGGAATTGCGGATCGGTGAAGACGCCGCTTAAGCCGAAAATGCCAGGGGCCACGGCGGAGGCGCCTTTCGCACCGAAGAGCAGCGAGTCGATTGCGTTCGCGCTGATGGCGAGGTTGCCGCTGCGGTTCCCGGCCGTAAGCGGGAACTCCCCGACCGGCTGACCGCCCGGCGGAACAAATGGATAATCGGACGAATTCAACGCCGGCGAAGTGCCGGAGGTTCCGCCACCGCCGAAAGTGCGATGGCTGCCGGGGAGGTTGAACTGGCCTAACAACCAGTCGAATCCGAGTTCCTTCAGGTTGGTCTGGCTGATTTCAACGAACTTCGCCTCGATCTCGACTTGTTTGGGGCCGGAGACGCTGGCTTGTTCCACCAGCGCATCCACCAGCTCGAGCATGTCGGCGGTGTTGCGCACAATTAACCGACTCGTCTGCGGCAGAAAATGCGCGCTTGCTCCGGGCGGGAAAGCAACGCCCTGGCTCTCCAGAAATTCGCGCGCCCCTTCGCGGTTGACGAGTTGATGGCCGCCGGTGGATTCCTGCGTGCCTGTTCCAGTCCCCGCTCCCGTCGCAACCGGCACGGCCGGGGCAGCAGCCGGAGCAGCCGGCGCCGCGCTGAGGGAAGACGAACTCCCCGTTATGGAACCACTGATGAAGCCGGGCGGGACGCGATATTCTTTTGTGAGCAGGTCG
>JBDUCP010000151.1:0-4436 GCA_040003405.1 Verrucomicrobiota bacterium | reverse complement strand
ATCGTTGTCATTTTCCGCGATGCCGGAGAAGATTGTCGAGAGGTTGTCGAGAAAAAGCACCCTTACGTTAACTGAGAGGCAGAATTTTGTGAGCGCGTCCTGACATTCGCGCCGTGCGAGATTGATCGTCTTTTCCGTTCGGGCGAAGAGCAACTCGTGATTGAGGTAGTAGAGCGCGCCATCGCATTTCGCCAACGCTGCATCGCGTTCCCGGATTTGCTCGGCGTTCATTTCGCCATCGACGTAGAGCACGGGCACGGCCCCACACGCGCGCCACGGCCCGATTGCCCCTCCTTCGACCAGCGCCCTCGCCATCCCAAGACCGAGGTGCGTTTTCCCAACGCCGCGCGCTGCGAAGATAAAACCGAGGTCGCCTTCCGCGAACCAGCGGTCAAGCAGCGGCGCGTGATGCGGCAATCCGATGCGATGAAGTTCCGCTGCGCTAACGATGCCCGCTGTAAAGTGCGCGAGCCAATCTTCGACGGGTGCAGCTCTCGACGCTTCCACCTCCGGCACCTCTTTCCATGCCTTGGCCCTGTCGATCATCGAATTACCTCCGAGTCCAAGAAATAGACCGTCTGGCGTTTGCCGTTCTCCCGCGTGCCATCCGGCATCCGTACGAACTGCGAGGGTGTCCACGTCGATCGATCCGCGCCCAGACTCACGGCGTAGCGCATGAAGCGGCGGAGTTGTTCTTCTGGCTGTCCCGACGCCCAGAACCAGCCATGAATGGACTTACTGCCGCTGTGAACCGCTAGGGCGAGTGGCGCCCAATTCGTCAAGTGTAGTAATATAGCGGATTGCTCATCGGCAGTTCCGCTATCCTGCTCGATTACAAGAAATCGCCGCGCTCCCGTGCTCTCAAGTGTGTGCGCGGATTCCTTTTTATCCTGCGTGTGCCCAGTACGCGCCGTCATCGGACTTGGCACGATCAGTTGCATACCGCCTAACGACCCGCGCCATTCCTGGCGCGATTGGGTTGCAAAGTAACTTTGGCTTTGACCTACGCACAAGAGCGCATCCCCTGGAAATAGTTCATCGATGATTTCTTCTGCGCAAGACTCGTTATCCTCGAAGCGCCGCGGCGAGTTTTCCCAAAGGTCAACAAGGCCGTAGCCCGATGCGATAATAGCTTCGCGCTGCTCTTGATTAACCGACGGCCAAGTAGCGACTCGCGCGCTCGACCGTTGCCTATCGCCGGGCTTCCATGCCGTCGCCGCGCGGCGCTCGACCGCGCGCTCGATTTCTCCCGGCTTCACCGGTTCGTCCAGTGTGACTGCCGAAAGTAATCGCTTGATGTCTGGCGCGGTCCGGTAAGGATGCAACACCCGCGCGGCGCGATAGAACCAGATGTTCAATCCTTCCCCGCGCGTTGGTGGGCTCGCCAGTAAGTCACGCACGAACTGCGGCAAGATTGGACTCTGTATCGCGCTCATCGATGCAGCGCCTTCCCGCGCAGCCGTCCAGCCCTCGCAGCACGATGACCGCGGAATGCCTTTAGGTGCGCGGGATTACCGGTGCGGCCAACCTCCGCCGGAAGCCGGCGAGCTTCTGCGTGCCAGCGTATTCGCAGCGACGAGAAATTGACCGCTTTAGAGCAATGGAGTAATAATCTTGGATTATAGGAAGTTCCGAGGTGGGCCGCTTTTGCAGAGCGGCCCTTCTCTTTACGAGGCAGCATCCGCCATCTCCTTTCCTGCGGCCTTTTCGGCTTTGCGTTTCTTTGGTTTTGGGTTGTAGGTTTCGGCAGTCGCCATGATGCGCTCCACTTCCGATGCCGGAATCAGGAGCCGGCCAAGGGAGGTGACCGCCTTTATTTTGCCCGAGTAAAGAGCGCGATACGCCCAGCTCGGGTGCTTTTCGCAGGCACGAGCGAACTGCGCGGGTGAGTACCCTATTCGTTCAGTATTCTGGATGGTGTGATTTTTCACGCGCCACCATGAGGCGCGATGCAACTGCTCGCTAGCAAATCAGTTGTAGAAGAAAAGCGTCGCGCTTCTACAACTCCGCTTTGGCTAATGCGTGAAATGCCTTCTTTAAGGCATCATCGATCACCCGGCTCTTAATCCTCGATTCGTAAGGATATTTACTGCTGAGTTCCAGGCGCAAATACCTCTCTAACCGAGCGAACTCTTCGCGCGCTGTTTCCCACCGCTCCTCGAGATATATCTTCGCTATCTTCCACCATTTGTTCGCGTTTTTGTTTGTCATCGGTGAAGGCAGTGCTCGCAGTCGCCTCGCCCACTGAGTATTTTTCACGAAGGCCCCTGGATTGGTTGGTTGCAGCAACAGAAGCTTACAGTACAGACTTTCGGCGGCCAGTGTAATCGGCGACATTGGTGCAGCACCGCCTGCATGTCCCGTGGGCGAACGGCAAGCGCGATTTAGTTTCAATCCTTTGATGTAACGATCAGCGAAGTTTTTCCGCGTCAACGCCCATTGCTGGACACCTTGCCGCGTTTCGAGACCCAAGTTGACCGGCCACAAATCACATTCGGCGGCGACTTGTATCATGAGTTTCTGTCTTTTCACATAAAGATTCTCAAGAAGCAGGGCAACCTGCTTGCCAACGAATGCTAAGCCCCCCGCGGCATGCTTGGGTTCATCTTCGAGCATGCCCTTAATATGCTCGCCGTACTCTTTCCATGCGTCGTCGCGCACAGGAGCATAATGCGACGTGAGGCGTCGCAGCAAGTCCTCACCCGCGCCATCAGCGATTCCTTTGATGATGGTTTTTCGCATGAACTGCTCATAAGGTTTTAACTGATGAGCGTGCGCAAATAGTTCTTCGATGTCGTGCTCTATTCGCGTAACGATTTGATAAACCTCCAAGTCCCGGTATTCCTCAGCCCAGCGTGCCATTTTACAATGCATGTTGCCTGCAACGGCATCGTTACCGCCGAGGAAAAAACCCCACTCCTTCTCAACGCCGGTTTGCGCCTTCCGCTTCCTTACGGCGCTTGGTCGCCGTTCGGATCGCTTACTCGCTTTTTTCATGAAAAATCTCGACGGCGGTACTACCTACTCGATCTCTCCCATGGAGAGGCATGGCGGGGAGGGGGGCGGCTACGGTCGGCCCGTACGAATAAGGTTGCTTTGAATCCTTGCCCATGAGACGGCTCGCCATCCATCCCGGCTCAGTCAGTCGCTGCGAAGGGAATGACATCTGCCGGACGCTGGTTAAGTGGCGTGAAGCTCACCTTCAATGCCTGTGCAACGCTGTGCTCGCGGCGCAAGTGGCCGTAGGTTTTCATCGCTAGCGCGCCGCCGTCTTTGTGTCCGAGCCAGCGGGAGACTGTAGGAATATCAACGCCACTTTCAATGCTGGCCGTGGCGAAGAGATGCCGTAGATCGTGATGCGTGATGCGCGGCAGACTCAGCTTGCGCACGGCGCTGTTGATCGCGTTCTGCGCCTCATTCACCCGGAACACTTTTGCGTTGAGCCGTTCGTCCGCGCGCTCGCTTCGCATCCTTTGAAAGAGCGCGCGTGCATCGGGAATCATCGGCACCCGGCGCACCGTCCAATTCTTCGTGCCAGTTACAGCGTCGCCCCGCACGATAATTTCACCTGCCGCAAAATCCACGTCGCGCCATTCAATATGAGCGGCTTCGCCTTTCCGGCATCCGGTAAAGGCCAGGCCGCGCAGCAGGTCGGCGCAATCGCGCGAGCACCAGGCCCCGGCGCGTGACACCGATTCCACGAGTTGCAAAAACTCATCACGGCTCGGCAACGTGAGTTGCTTCGGGCGCACCGGCACACGCTCCAGCTTCGCGGCTGGATTGCCGTAAACTATGCCCGCTTCAATCGCCACCTCGAACACGTGGCGCAGTCCTGCAACCGTGTTGTTGTAGCGCGTCGACGAAGCGATCTTGCGGAACCGGCGCGCCCACTCTGCGCAATCAGTTCTCGTTAGGCGGCGCACTTCGCGCTCTGCCAATCCGGGCCAACTCTTGAGCAAAGCAACGAATATCTGCCGCCAATAATGGCGCGTCCCCGGCTTGATCGTCACGTCGTCATCCAGATTCTGGAGATGGATCGCGAGAGCATTAGCGAACGTCATTTTGGCCGACGCCTCGCTTGTAACGGCAGCCTGGTTCTCGCGATGCTGGCGCAGAAATTCCGCTAGTCGCGCTTTCGCAACCGAGAGATGCGACGTGCGCAGGCTCTTCCAAATTTCTTTGTTGTTGCCGAAGGTGCGCGCATAATAGCGACCGGACTTGTGACGCACGAGATTTTGAACCTTCGTTTTTTCCCACGTCTTGTTAGGCGTCTGGGTTGCAGTGTTTTCCATGGTTTTGCCTCGTTTTGCAGGGTGACCGTAGAAAACAACCGTAGAAAAAGCAAGTCGAATCTTTTACAAAAGGAATGTTTACATCGTAGATGGGCCTATAGCTCAGCGGTTAGAGCAGGGGACTCATAATCCCTTGGTCCCAGG
>JBDUCP010000019.1:0-15109 GCA_040003405.1 Verrucomicrobiota bacterium | reverse complement strand
TCGTCTCCGGACACATCAACTAAAAAAAATCGTTCGGTCGTTTTCTCAGCCCGGCGTTCACGCGCCGGGCTAGTTTTGTACAAGAGCGCCCGCAAATAGCACTACGAACCAAGTGGTTGGCGCTGGTTTTCACGACCGCTCTCGCTCTCGGCACCTACGCTTTGCCCAGGCGCCTCCCGGCAGCTTTTGGCATTCCAAGCGGAGTCGCGCACCGAAGTTGAAAACAGAATAGCCTGCCTGCTGCGGCTTGCGCAACCGGGCGATCTGCGGGAAACTGAGGAAGTGAAAAATTTGCGCGTTCCCCTTTGTATCTTAACGGCAATCTACGTGCTCTTCCTGCTGGGCGGTTGCGGGAAAGCGACAGTCGTCACTGCCGCCGTGAAGAAAGAGAGCGAGGCCGGGTGGCTGACCAACTACGAACAAGGCCAGCGCAAGGCTAAGGCCGATCACAAGCTAGTGCTGCTCAATTTTACCGGCTCGGATTGGTGCGGCTGGTGCATCAAGCTGGACAACGAAGTCTTTTCCAAACCGGCTTTCAAGAACTACGCGGAGAAGAATCTCGTGCTGGTGGAAGTGGATTTTCCGCGGAACAAACCGATGACCGACGAGGTGAAGAACCAAAATGCGCAGCTGGCGCAGCAGTATCAGATCCAGGGTTTCCCCACCATCATGGTGCTTAATGGCGAAGGGAAGCCTGTGGGCGCGCTCGGTTATACGCAAGGCGGGCCGGATGCGTTCATCGCGGAGCTGGAAAAACTCCGCAAAGGCTAAGCGCAGCGCTCCCTAGTTGGAGTTGGCCGTTTCGAACGAGCGCTGCAACGCGTCGACCAGTTCTTCCACGAGTAAAATTTTCATCTAATTAAGGAGAAGCGATTTTCCGGCGCGCCTCCACCATGGGGAAACGTCGCCGCTCCGCAAGCGGAGGCTCGTCTCTTAGGAGCAGGATAACTGCCAAAGTCCGGGCCTTTTTCGCACCCCTGGTTCTCATTGCGTTGCATATCTCCTCTGCTAGATAGAGCGAGGTTTTCCACTTTTCCGATGTTTGCCCGCCGATTGTTCGCATTTTTCTCGCTCAGTTTCCTGTGCGTCCGGGTTGCATTCGCGCAGGAAAATGCGCCCGAGATTTCGCCGGCGCAGCCGCCTGCAGCCCCGCAGCCATCCACCCAGATCACCTTCAACTCCGTTCATGTTGATGGGCCTTATATCGCGATGACGTTCGATGACGGCCCGAGTGCGAACCTAACGCCGAAGCTGCTTGATCTCCTCGCGGCGCATCACATGAAAGCGACGTTCTTCGTCGTGGGAGAAAATGCGGCGGAACATCCCGATATTTTGCGGCGCGCGGCGCGGGAGGGACACGAGATCGCGAATCATTCCTGGTCGCATCCGGACCTGAGCAAGAAATCGGCGGACGGCGTGCGCCGGGAATTGCAAAAGACCGATGACGCCATTTTCGCCGCAATTGGCCGGCACCCGACGTTGATGAGGCCGCCGTACGGTGCGCTGACGGAACATCAGCGCCGCTGGATTCACGATGAGTTCGGTTATCGCATTATCATCTGGGACGTAGATCCGCTGGATTGGAAAAGGCCCGGCCCGAGCGTGGTCTGCAGTCGTATCCTGAAGGCGACGCGTCCGGGTTCGATCATTTTGGCGCATGACATTCACCCGCCCACCGTTGAGGCGATGCCAGCAACGTTCGATCAACTGCAAGAAAAGGGATTCAAATTTGTCACGGTGTCGGAGTTAATCGCGATGGCGACACCGCTGCCGCCAAAGCCCGCGCCTTCCTCGCCGAAACCTGTGGCGACACCAAACGATTAGGCCGGCTTACTTCTTTTTTTTGTCGCTCGTATCCTGAACGACACGCTGCTCGCTCTGACGTTTGGCAATAACGAAGTGATTGTTGTCGCCATAATTGCGCCACGGACCGGCCGGCACATCGCGCACTTCGACAAATTGCCAGTCGGTCACGTCGGTCGGTGAGAGGCCAAGATAATCCCGCACCGCCGGGGAAACGTCCAGGCCGGCGCCGCGATTGAGATTCGCTTTCGGCCTTTCGTTTTGAAACACGTATTGAAAATGATCCGTGCGAAACGGCCCGCAATCCTCCCACTGCGCATAGCAAGTCTTGTTGCCTTTGCGAATGGCGAGCCAGCGATCCTTGCACACGGAATGGCCCTGGGCGGTGAACTCCCGCTTAAACCACGGAATGACCAGCGATGCCTCCGGTTTGAACTGGCCGTGGGTGACGTCGTTGTACGGCAGCGCGCAGTAAAATGGGTTTTGCCGCGGCACAAACGAAACCGGAATGTAGTTCCGACGTGAACCGGCATCCGGCGAATCGAAGCCGCCGTAATTGGAGGACCAGTTCGCGTCCCACGAGCTCTTGTTATTGGGCACCGGATTATTCCCGCTTGGCTGTTCGCCGATCCAGAAAACGGTGGTGACGATACTTGTGTGCCAGGAATATTGCGTCGTGCTCGCACGCGAAGAGGTGGGAACGAAGACCTGCGGCTCCACTTTGAGTAACGCCTGCTCCCGTAGCTTCATCGCGTATCTCGCAAAATCTGCGCTGCTCTCGTAGGGCGACTGCCCCTGGGCGGCAACCGCGCTCAGCGCGAGCAGCGGGAAAATGGCGAAAAATCTGAGCATCAGAACCGGTTTGGAAGTTGTTCTCTTATCCGAAAAGCAGCCGCGCGGCAAGGCATTTCCCTCTCTGAATGGATCGCGTTTATCTCTTATCTAGCACTATCTATTCCAGCATTAGGTGCGGCTGATCAAGGTGTCACGCTTAAAATGCTGATCCGACATTTCGAGATGGTCGAGCGTGAAATGCAAACCGCGGCTTTCTTTGCGGCTGAGCGCGGAATCGACGATCAGCGCGGCAACTGTTGCGAGGTTGCGCAATTCTAATAGGTCCACCGAGATCTTGAAGTTCCAATAAAACTCGCGGATCTCGCGTTGCAGATTGCGCAGCCGGGCGCTGGCGCGTTGCAGCCGTTTGTCTGTGCGCACGATCCCGACGTAATCCCACATGAGGCGCCGGATCTCGTCCCAGTTGTGGTAGATCACCACAAGTTCATCGACGTTTTGGACGTTCCCCGATTCCCATTCCGGCAACGAGATTGCGCGCGCGGCGTGTGATGTCGGTTGTTCGCGCAGGAGCGCGCCACACGCTCGATGTGCCACGACCAGTCCCTCGAGCAGTGAATTGCTGGCCAGCCGATTCGCGCCGTGCAATCCCGTGCACGCCACTTCGCCAATCGCATAAAGTCCCGGTAATGTCGTCGCGCCATTTACGTCCGTCTTGATGCCGCCGCATTGATAGTGCGCCGCCGGCACGACTGGGATTGGTTGCTTCGCCATATCGATGCCGAAACGCAGACACGTCTCGTAAATGTGTGGGAAACGTTCGCGCAAAAATTCCGGCGAACGTTGCGTGATATCGAGGAAAACACACTGCGCGCCGGAGCGTTTCATTTCGGCGTCGATTGCGCGAGCGACGATGTCGCGCGGCGCCAGCGAACGCTGCGGGTGATAACGCTCCATAAAATCTTCACCGCGACTGTTGCGCAAAATTCCGCCTTCGCCGCGCACCGCTTCCGAGACCAGAAATGATTTTGCCTGCGGATGGAAAAGACAGGTTGGGTGAAACTGAACAAACTCCATGTTGGCGATGATCGCCCCCGCCCGCCACGCCATGGCCACGCCGTCGCCCGTCGCGATGTCGGGATTCGTCGTATAAAGGTAAACCTTCCCACAACCACCCGTGGCCAGCACGAGACGATCCGTGCGGATGGTTTCAACATTAGTCGTTCGTTCATCGAGCACGTAAACGCCCAGGCAGCGATCTTCCGTGGCGAAGCCGAGCTTGCCGGCTGTGATCAAATCCACCGCCATGTGATTTTCCAGAAGCTCCGCGTTCGTCGATCGCTCGAGCTCGCGCAGCAGAGTTTTTTCGATTTCCAAACCCGTCACATCCTGCACGTGCAGGACACGCCGCTTCGAATGGCCGCCTTCCATTCCCAGATCGGGCTCGCGATGCCCCGACACTTCGCGCTCATCAAAATGCAATCCGATGTCCACCAATTCCTGCACGCGCTGCGGACCCTCCATCACGATCGTGCGCACCGTAGCCTCGTCACACAAGCCGGCCCCGGCTTCGAGCGTGTCGCGCACATGCAGCGCGAAGGAATCTTCGTCGCTCGTCACACAAGCGATCCCGCCCTGCGCCCACGCGGTGTTGGAATCAACGCCCTTGCGTTTCGTGATCACCGCAACCGAACCGTGTTTCGTCGCCTCCAAGGCAAAGGTCAGTCCGGCAATGCCGCTGCCGATAACGACGAAATCGTATTGCTTCATGGAATCCGAATATTATCGATGAGCCGCGTCTCGCCGAAAAAAACGGCGATCGCGATCAATGAATTCGGCGCGCCTTCATCGAGCGGCTGCAACGTTTCCGCATTCACCAAATCAATGTAATCAATTCGCGCGAGCGACGCCGTGCTGATAATCTTGGTCGCGGCGTTGACGATCGCGTCTCGCCCTCGTTCGCTGGCAGCTTCCAACAACGCCGCGCGCAAGACCGGCGCCTGGGCGCGTTCTTCCGTCTTTAGGTATTGATTGCGCGAGCTGCAGGCGAGTCCATCGGCTTCGCGCACCGTCGGCACACCGATAATTTCGATTGGAAAATTCAGGTCGCGCACCATCCGGCGCACGATGGCAAGCTGTTGAAAATCCTTTTCGCCGAAGACGGCCGCATCCGGCGCCAGCAGGTGAAAAAGTTTCGCTACCACCGTGCAGACGCCGCGGAAATGTCCGGGCCGCGCTTTGCCTTCCATTGTCCGCGCCAGAGACGTTTCATCGACAAAGGCCGAGAAATCGCGTGCATACATTTCCCCCGGCTGCGGGCGAAACAAAAGATCGACGCCTGCGCCGCGGCAAAATTCCTCATCATCCGTTTCCGGTCGCGGATACTTTTCGTAGTCGCTGCTCGGTCCGAATTGGAGTGGATTCACAAAAATGCTGACCGCCACTTCCCCGTCGTCCCCGGCGGCGACGCGGGCTATTCTTATCAACTCAAGATGACCGCGGTGGAGCGCTCCCATCGTCGGCACCAGCACGCGTCGCTTCGCGCGCACAAGAGCGCTTGCCTCCGCCACCGATCGTATCATCTGCATCGGCCTCGATCATAGAAGTGCCGCGCGCAGCGTCAACCAGCGGCGCGGCACCGAGAAAGAATCCGATCTGCACGCGCGATTTAAGGATGATGTGCGAAGAAGTTCGGACGAAAGCATGAGCATGGAAAATCTGAGCAGTTATCTCAACGACCACCTCGCTGGGTCAGTCGCTGCTTTGGAATTACTCAATGGTTTGATTGAGACCTACAACGGCCAGCCACTCGGGCAATTTTTTCAAGGGCTACGCCACGAGATTGCCGAGGACAAAGGAGTGCTGCAGAAGCTGATCGACGACCTTGGCGAACAAGAAAGCGTTGCGCGGAAAGCCGCGGCGTGGTTGGGGGAAAGGCTTTCCCGCGCCAAAATTCGATTGAGCGGGGATGGGGAGGATGATGCCGGGCTCTTGCAGGCACTCGAAGCGCTCTTCCTCGGTGTAACCGGCAAACAATCCCTTTGGCGCGCGCTCGGGGTTGCCTGCGCGACCAATCCGCATCTGCGCCGCTTGAATTACGCCGAGCTGGAAGAGCGCGCGGTCGAACAATGCGAGCGCATTGAAGCAAAGCGGTTGCAGGTTGCGCGAACAGTCTTTCGTTCGGAGTAGTGCTGGAGATGTTTCAAAAAAATTATCCGACATGCAGTTACTGCATCGCAATCGGGATCGCTTTCACCGGCGCGTTGCGTTGCGGTGCGCACGAAACTCCGACACCTACTCCAACAGCAACTCCAACGCTCTATTCGCAGCAGACGCTGACGGAATCAAAACAACTCCAGCAGGCGGCGTTGAAGAGTGATTATGCCTACCGGCAGGTCGCGCACCTGGCGAACAACATCGGGCCGCGGCTGACTGGATCGGCGCAGGCGCAAAAAGCGGTGGAGTATGTGGCGGCGGAATTAAAAGCGCTCGGCCTGGAGGTGCAGTTGGAGAAGGTGACGGTGCCGCATTGGGTACGCGGCGAGGAGACGGCGGCGCTGATCGAGTGGCCGGGCATGGCCGAAAAGACGACGCAGAAAATTATTCTGACTGCGCTCGGCGGTAGCGTCGCGACGCCGGCCGAGGGATTGACCGCAGAGGTGATTGTGGCCCGGGATTTCGAGGAGTTGCAGTCGTTAGGCGGCGACAAGGTGGCGGGCAAGATCGTGCTGGTTAATTATCACTTCGACAAACTGATGGCGGCGGAAGGCCGCGGCGGAGACGCTTACGGGCAGGCGGTGAAATATCGGGCCGACGTCCCGAGCATCGCGGCCCGACTGGGCGCGGTGGCATCGCTCATCCGCTCGGTCGGGGGCGCAGAATATCGACTGCCGCACACGGGCCAGACCGATTACGCGAAAGACGCGCCGAAAATTCCGGCTGGCGCGGTGACAGCAGAAGATGCGGACCTAATCGCAGCGCTCGCCCCGCAAGGGCCGGTGCGCCTGCATCTCGTCCTCACGCCGCAACAGTTGCCCGATGCCGTTAGTTACAACGTTATCGGCGATCTAAAAGGGAGCGAGCATCCCGAACAGGTGGTGATTGTTTCGGGTCATCTGGATTCGTGGGATTTGGGTACGGGTGCAATCGACGATGGCGCCGGCGTGGCAGTCTCGATGGCGGCCGCGAGTCTTTGCCAGCAATTGCATTTGAAACCCAAACGCACCATTCGCGTCATCGCCTGGATGAATGAGGAGAACGGATTGGCCGGCGCAAACACTTATGCACTCGAGCACGAGAAAGAGATGTCGAATCATTTCGCTGCGATGGAGACCGACGGCGGCGCGGGGCATCCCTTGGGAATCAATGTGGCCGCGAAGCCGGAAGTGAAAGCGATGCTCGAAGCGGTTGCCAGGATTTTACAAACCTCTGGCGCGGGCGTCTTGAATCTGAGCGAGCACGCGGGCGCAGACATCGAGCCGTTGCAGAAAGCGGGCGTGCCTACTTTCAGCCCGATTCAGGACAACCGAACATACTTTCATTATCATCACACCGCCGCCGACACGCTGGACAAGATTGTTCCGCACGAACTCGCGGAAAATGCAGCAGTCGTGGCCGTCGCCGCGTACGCGCTGGCGAATCTCGAGCAGCCGTTGCCACGCTAAAACCACGCCTTCTTTTTTTGAGTGCGCGTGTATGGCTCTCGCGGTACAACCAGTTATGGCTCGAAAGAATTCCCGCGCGGCCAGGGCCGTGGTCATCCGCGAAGCGAAAAGGCTGGAGCATCGCGCGGACGCGATCGCGCCGGGCGAGCGGAGGTTGACTTTCGGCGAGCGCTGGAGCTACGCGCCGGCGCCGGAAGCGCACGATTACATTAAACTACAGTCGCGCTACCGGCTGTTTATCGGCGGGAAATTCGTGACGCCGCACTCGGGCAAATATTTTGACTCGATAAATCCGGCGACGGAAGAAAAATTGGCGGAGATCGCGGAGGCGGATTCACACGATGTCGATCTGGCGGTGAAGGCGGCGCGGCGCGCCTACAAAAATGTCTGGAGCAAAATGCCGGGCCGCGAGCGCGGCAAATATCTCTACCGGATCGCGCGGCTGATTCAGGAAAAATCACGCGAGCTTGCTGTTTTGGAAACGATGGATGGCGGCAAGACGATTAAGGAAAGCCGCGATGTCGATCTGCCGTTGGTGGCAGCGCACTTTTTTTATTACGCCGGCTGGGCGGACAAATTGCAGTACGCGTTCCCGGGCCGAACAGCACACTCGTTAGGCGTGGCTGGGCAAATTATTCCGTGGAATTTTCCGCTGCTGATGGCGGCATGGAAACTGGCGCCGGCGCTCGCCTGCGGAAACACGTGCGTGCTCAAGCCCGCCGAGACAACCAGCATCACCGCGATGCATCTGGCGGAAATTTTTGCGGAAGCCGGATTACCCGATGGCGTGGTGAACATCGTGACGGGCGCGGGCGAGACGGGGAAGGCGCTGGTCGAGCATGCGGACGTGAACAAGATCGCGTTCACTGGCTCCACTTCGGTGGGGAAAATCCTGACGCAGGCGGTCGCGGGCACACAGAAGAAATTGACGCTCGAGCTCGGCGGCAAGGCGGCGAACATTATTTTCGAAGACGCACCGATCGATCAGGCGGTGGAAGGAATTATTTCAGGAATTTATTTTAACCAGGGTCACGTCTGCTGCGCAGGTTCGCGTCTGCTGGTGCAGGAAGGTGTGTTCCCGCAAGTCATTCGCAAGCTGCGTGACCGCATCGCGACCTTGCGCGTGGGCAATCCGCTCGACAAAAATACCGACATCGGGGCGATCAATTCACGGATGCAGTTGGATAAAATTTGCGAGCTGGTGGACAGCGGTTTGCAGCAGGGCGCGGAGCTGGTGCAATCGAGCGCGAAGCTACCGGCGAAAGGCTACTGGTATCCGCCTAGTTTTTTTACCGGCGTCACTGCATCGCATCGCATCGCACAGGAGGAAATCTTCGGTCCGGTGCTCAGCGTGATGACGTTTCGCACGCCGGAGGAAGCGATCGAGCGCGCGAACAACACCCCCTATGGTTTGAGCGCGGGCATTTGGACGGACAAGGGGAGCAAGATTTTCAAGATCGTAAGCAAACTGCGCGCGGGCGTGGTGTGGGCGAACACCTACAATAAATTCGACCCGACCAGTCCTTTCGGCGGCTACAAGGAAAGTGGGTTCGGTCGCGAAGGCGGCCGGCACGGATTGATGCCGTATCTGACGCTGGCTTAATCGACGGCGATTGGCGGGTTTTCTTTTTTCGCGTCAAAGTAGAGAACGACAAACGAAATTCCGAGCAGCGGACGCAGCGCGATCTGCACCAGGCTGAGCGAAAGGTCAGCGAGATTCAGGCCATGCGGTTTGGCATTCGCCAACGACTGAATTATCGCCTGCGGATCGGGCGCAGTGCTCAACTGCTGAAGGTACAACTGCACCATCTGCCATTCGGGCCCGAGGTTTAGCAGCATGACGACGGCGCACCAGAGGGAGGCGAGGACGGCGCCGCGCCAAAGCGGTCGTTGATACCAAGGGCGCTCGCAGGCAGTGCGCGCCAGTTCCTTGCTCTGTCGCAAGGACTGACCCATGTCGGCGCCGGCGAGAACGGCAAATTGTTGCCAGAACAAAAAGTTCCTAAACAACCGGGCGGTAATCCAGACCTGAAACGCAAGCACGACGAGCGCAATGAACAAGCTCGCAATCGACGGACCGGACATGGCGACGACGATAACGACAGCAACGGGGAGCAGCGTCCAAAAGAAAAAATTGCCGTAAACAAAAAGGCAGAGCCCGGCGACCCGAGGCCAGAACAGAATGGCGCGCCGGAGAAGATCGAAGATGCGGACAACGCGATCGGCCATGAGATCTGCCGTGGCAATCTGGATGCCGGCAATAAACACGGGCCAGGCCGCGACGCTGAGCAGAAGCATGAGAAAAGAGAAGCCGCCGGCTAACGCGCTTTGCAAATCGGCCGGCACATTGGACGACATCCCGGTTACCGGCGCGCTGAGTTGGGCGCAGAACGAAGGCAGCGATGGAAGGAGCGTGAGGACG
The DNA here is from genome assembly GCA_040003405.1 of Verrucomicrobiota bacterium. GTDB lineage: Bacteria > Verrucomicrobiota > Verrucomicrobiia > Chthoniobacterales > UBA10450 > JBDUCP01. The sequence goes on along the minus strand of JBDUCP010000019.1, from coordinate 5,428 downwards.
AGAAACGGAAAAAATCCGCGGGCGTACAGGCGACCCGCCTCGGCCAGAATTTGATAGAGGGTGCGACTCGGTACGGTGGCAACCGGCATTTCCGCGATCGGAAAAATGTCGGGAATCTGGCTGGCGTTGATCCACGCGTGGTCGCCGTTTTTGCGTACCGGATTTTCAGGAAGAAGGCGACCCTCACGCTGCCATTCACGCAATGTGTCGGGATCGACCGGCCCATATTCCTGGCCTTCCACCCGCACGATCCACTCTCCTGCCATGCCGCTTCTTTAAGCGTGAATGACGCAAAACGAAAGTAACGCTACGTTCGCAACGTGAAGCTGCTTCTGATCGATGGGCATTACTATGTTTACCGTTCTTTTTTCGCGATCCAGAATCTCTCGAACTCCAAGGGCGAACCGACTAACGCGATCTTCGGATTCACCAAAACGCTGCGGTTAATGATGAAACACTTGCAGCCCGACTTCGGCGCAGTGGTATGGGACGCGGGTCTGCCACAGCGGCGCGTAGAATTGCAACCAGCCTACAAAGAAACGCGCAAGGAGATGCCGTCGCCGATGGTGCCGCAGCTTGATTTTATTCAGAAGCTCACGCCGTTGCTCGGCTTTACCAATATTTCGCTGCCGAATACCGAGGCGGATGACTTGATGGGTTGTTACGCGGTGGCGGGGGCGGCGCGCGGATGGGAAGTGGTCCTGGCGACGAATGACAAGGATCTGTTTCAACTGGTAAATCCGAATGTTAAAATCTACTCGACGGCGAAGGCGGATCTGGCCGGACCGAAAGATGCGTTTGCGCTTCTCGGCGAAGCGGAAGTGCTCGCGAAGTGGGATGTGCCGCCCGCGCAAATTGGCGACGTTCTCGCCATCGCCGGCGATTCGGTGGACAACATTCCGGGCGCCGGCGTCGGTCGCAAAGCCGCCGCGGCGCTCCTTCGCGAACATGGCAGCCTCGAAACGCTGCTGCAAAATCTTGAGCGGGTGAAAAGCGAAAGGACGCGGGAAAAATTGTCCGCCGCGCGCGAGCAAATTCTACAGAATCGCAAGATGGTGGAACTGGAATGCTCGACCGAGTTGCCGGTCGCGCCGGAGGCGTTGGCGATCAAGCCCGACTACCCGGCATTGATCGCAAGCCTGGAAAAATGCGAATTCAAGTCGCTCCTCCAGGAGGTGAGAGACGAGGCCTCGCACGCCAGTGGAACCGTCCAGCGAGAATTTTTGCTGTAGTTCGTAAGTATTATCGAACGGCCAACCCCGGGCGCTGTCCAATCAACAGGTTAAGGCGATTCGGGCGGCCGCACGTTTCTTGTATTTGTTGTTTCTCCGTGCGTGCGCTGCCCGAATCCTTTTGTACCGTGGGCGCGCTGAGAAACAGGATTGCCCCTTCGCGGTCTGTGATGTTTTCATAGGCGACACTCCTTATGCAATCCGACTCCCAGCCGTTTGGCATCCGCGGCTTTTTGATCGACTCGCCGGATTACGGATCGCTGCGCACTTTCCGCGATGGCGCGGTCATCGTCGAGAACGGGCGAATCGCCGAGGTCGGTAATTACGATGAGTTGCGTCGGCGCCAGCGGCCCACACCCCTATGCTGGGTCGATCGCGGGGCGGTCGCGATTTTTCCCGGCCTGATCGATTGCCACACTCACCTCCCGCAATACTCGGCGGTGGCGCGGGGCGAGAGTCAATTGCTGCCGTGGCTGCGTGAAAATATTTTTCCGGTCGAGCGCGAATTCAGCGGCCCGAAGGCGCGTGCGGAAGCGCCGCTGTTCTTCCGTGAGCTGGCGCGCAACGGTACGACGACGGCGATGATTTTTGCGGCGATTTACGAAGACAGTTGCGAGGCTGGATTCCAGGCGGCGGAACAGAGCGGACTGCGTGTCATTCTCGGCAAGATGATGATGGACATCGGCTCCTACGGACAACTCCAGCCGAAGAAAATTCTCTCCATCTCGCTCCTCGAAAGCGAACGCCTTTGCCGCAAGTGGCATGGCGCAGCCGAGGGTCGTCTGGAATACGCCTTCAGTCCCCGCTTTGCCGTCACCTGTTCGGAAAAATTGATGCGCAGTGCGGGCGAACTCGCAGCCCGCTTCAACGCCTATCTGCAAACTCATCTGTCCGAAAATCGCGAGGAGATCGAGAAGGTCCGGCATCTGCATTTTGCCGCCCGCGATTACACCGACGTCTATGAGAAGTGCGGTCTGCTCACCGCGAAAACAATGCTCGGGCACTGCATTCATCTCAGCGCGCGCGAAATCGATGCCATCGCGATCGCGCAATCCAGTGTCGCGCATTGTCCAACCTCGAATCTTTTTTTGGGCAGCGGCCTGATCAAGCTCGATCAACTTTTGCAGCGTGGGATCGCTGTCGGTCTCGGCTCGGACGTGGCAGCCGGTCCCGAGCTCAACATGTGGCAGGTGATGCGGGCCGCGCTCGATGTGCAGAAAGCGAGGGGCATGTTCGAGCCCAATTTGCCCCGACTTCGTCCGAGTGAAGCCTTTCATCTCGCCACCACCGGCGGCGCGCGCGCGTTGGGAAAAGCCGCAACTATCGGCACGCTCGAGGTCGGCAAGGAGGCGGATATTCTCGTGGTCGATCTCGCCGCCCTTTTGCCTTACGGCCGGAATGGGCAGCGCTATCACGATCTCTCGAGCGAAGACATTCTCGCACTTTGCATTTACCGCGGTGGACCGCATGCGACCTTGGAAACCTACGTGCGCGGCCAGTGTGTTTATCGCGCGCCCGAAAACGTACCCGCTGCATGAACGACGAAACTCACGATCCGATTGCCATCGCCTTGCGAGAGGACATTGGCGAAGGCGACATCACGACCGAGTTTTTTGTGCCCAATGAACTGCGGGCGCTCGGTCGCATTATTGCGCGCGAGCGGGCCGTCATCGCGGGCGCGCAAACCGCGGCCGATGTTTTTCTGCGGGTGAACCCAAAATTAAACGTCGAGATTCTCCAGCCTGACGGGAGCGCGGTGACCGGCGGCGAGACGATTCTGGAAGTGCGCGGCGCCGCGCGCTCCATTCTCACGGCCGAACGTGTCGCGCTTAATTTTCTGCAACGCCTTTGTGGCATTGCCACCCTCACCCGTCAGTACGTCGATGCGGTCGGCAAAAATCCCGCGCAGATTCTCGACACGCGCAAAACGACGCCGGGCTTGCGCGCGCTGGAAAAAGCCGCGGTCGTCGCGGGTGGCGGGTTCAATCATCGGCTGGATCTGCACGACATGGTTCTGGTGAAGGACAACCACCTGAGTGTCAGTCCGGGATTTTCGGGCTTCGCCGCCACTGTTCAGCAATTGCGCGCGGAACGCCCCGGCATCCGCATCGAAGTGGAAGCGGATCGCCTTGAGCAGGTGCGCACGTTTCTGGAGATCGAGGGCGTGGATATCATCCTGCTCGATAACATGAAGCCTTCCGAAATGCGCGAAGCGGTCGCGCTGGGGAAAAACAAAGTGAAGTTCGAAGCGAGCGGCGGTGTGAGCTTGCAGAATGTCAGGCAGATCGCAGCCACCGGCGTCGATTTCATTTCGGTGGGAGCGCTGACGCATTCCGCCCGCGGGATCGATCTGTCGCTGGAACTGACGCATGTCGGACGCTGACAGCGGCGACCGGCTGGATGCCGCACAGATTCGCGACTCGTTAGGCCAGGTTCGCCTCGGCCACGAGATTATCGTCGTCGAAGAAGCGACCTCCACCAATGACCTCGCATGGGAGGCAGCAGGCCACGGCGCTAGCGAAGGATTTGTAATTATTGCTGAGCGACAAACAGCAGGACGCGGACAGTACGGTCGCCGCTGGGAGTCTGCGCCGCGGCAGGGGCTTTGGTTTTCAGTTCTCTTGCGTCCCATACTCAGCATCGCTGAATCTCCGAAATTAACCGACATGCTGGCGGCAGTCGTCGCCACGGCAATCAAGCAACAGACTGGCTGTCAGGCTTCTATCAAACAGCCTAACGACATCTATATTGCCGGAAGGAAAGTTGCTGGAGTCCTTGTGGAAGGGCGCACCGACCGCGACGGAAATTACATCGCGGTCGCCGGCATCGGCGTGAATGTGAATCAAGCGCTCGAAGATTTTCCCGAAGCGTTGTGCGCGACGGCTGGATCGCTGGCCATGGCGACTGGGCGTCAGATCTCGCGCGGCGAATTCGCCGTGGCGCTACTGGCAACATTGGACTCGCAGTACGCCGCCGCCGGTTCCATCTCGCGCAGCCACTCGCGATAAACTAGCGGCGAAATTTCCGACGGCTTGATTTCGCTGCGGCCGCCCCAAAAAACATTGGTGTAGGAGACGGGAATTCCACCCGCTTCCAAATGACGATCGATCGCGCGCTTGTGCTCCAGCAGCAGTTCTTTGTCCGTCCCGTGCGCGACGGCCATGATGTTGACGTTACGAAATTCTGGACCGGCTTCGCGCCAGTAACAATGCGTGAGAATGTGATGCCGCCCGACTTCTCCACCCGCTTCCATTTCTCGCCCGGCCGGAACGGCCCAATGAAAAAGCGCATTAAAACGCGTGACGCGCACACCGCCGGACGACGGCTTCACGTGCTCGAGAAAGGTCGAGAAACGCCCGATGACTTTTCGCGCATTGAGCGATTCGGCGATGCGATAGAATTCCGCTGGCGCGAGACCCGTTTCCCGTGCGCGTGGCAGCCAGGGCGATGACTGAATTTCCTCCGGGGTAAATTCGCGTTTCAACGCGAACAGGACCTTCCATTCCAAATCATCGAGCTGCGCTGCATGCACGGGGGCCATCTTCGCCGGTGCGTCAGCTTTGCTTCCGGGCTCGATCGTTTTGCGACGAACATGACCAACTCCCAGCGTGAAAATTCCTTTCGCCGGCATCAAACGAAAGTGATCGGCGCCCAATTTTTCGGCGAGCAATTCGCCGTGATGTTGCAGCGAGAATCCGCGCGGGACTTTCAGCGTTGTCCAAAGTTTGTATTCCGACCCGGGCGTGACTGCATCGGTGGAGCGCAAAACAACGTGACCCGAAAACGGATCGTGTTGCGACATGTAATCGAAGGCCGCGTCGATTTTTTCCGGCGCGACTTTCCAGGCGACGAGCGCGCCGTCGGCGAGATTCGTAGCGAGTAGAGTTTGCCGCACGCGCCGAATGGTTCCCGCGCGTAACATCGCTGCGATGCGCGACATCACCGTCTCCTCCGGCACATCCGAGCGTCGCGCGATTTCCGCGAACGGCTCGCGGACGAAGCCTTCGATTTTATCTTCCGAAATCGCGAGGATTTTCGCGTTGATCGGATCGTTGTGTTCGGTCGGAAGCACGGACAGCTAATTAGCCGTCACCCACCGACTACGCAACGCAGGAAAAGATCGCACAGAAATGACAAAACGTGCCGGCGAGCACAAACAGGTGCCAGATAAAATGACAACAACGCACCCTTTCGTT
>JBDUCP010000018.1:0-15144 GCA_040003405.1 Verrucomicrobiota bacterium | reverse complement strand
GAACAATCGTGAGCGCGCTTTCGCTGAGTATTTCGTTAGGCGAAAAGAGAACGCGGACGCACTCGCCGATCTCGCAGTCGATAATTTTATCGAGATGCGCGACAAGACAGCATCAAAGGCATTTCGCGCGAAGAAGAAACTGGATCACTCACTGGAAGCTTTATTGCCCGAAATTTACCTGCCGCTTTACAGGATGGTTACTTTCACGCGCATCCCTTACGCCCAGGCTGCCCGTCGCGCGCGATGGCAGAATTGCATCGTCTTCTCCAGCCTGACCGCAGCCGCGCTGTTATTGCTTGTTGTTCTATTAACGTTAGGTATCTCGCGTCTTCGCTGGGAGTAGCTAGACATTCCGCGTATCGTAGGCCCAATGCAGTAACGCCTGCCGTTGCTTGCGCCGGCAGGTCACGTCGCCTTTGGCGCAGTTCTTCGTTAGTTGCGCAAGGTGACGTCGCACCGCGCGCCAGCGTTTGATCTGGCGCAAATCATCCGCGCAGCGACGGCCTGAGTAATATCGGCAATACCATTGAAACCAGCCGCGCGGGTCCTCTTCGTAGATCCACCCCTTCTCGCGCCAGACAGCCAGCGGCTGCGATGCATTTACCCCGAAGAAATTCAGCGTCGAGTCGCGGCGCCTACGGCAGAACTTCGCGCGCTTAAACCAGGCGACCGGAAACTCCCCTGTGCAATCCGTCATATATCTTCCGCCAAAGATGCCCAGCTCCAGCATTTGTCGAGGCGTGAGGTCGGGCTTAAAGTCCGACCGGAAAGCACGCCCAGCCGGCTTCGTCCGAAAATAGACGTAACCCTTCTGCATGAGATCATTCACCTCCACGCGTCGCGGCTTCATCGGACTCCAACGTCGCGCAGAAAGGGGGTCGCGCCCACCATAAATTCGGCCGAGTCAAAGCGGCTACACTTACCTCCTTCCTGCGCCAGAAATCTCGCACGGTCGCTGCCTGCTGGCTTTCTCCGCTCGCGACAGGGAGTGACGACCGCACGATCCGTCTTTGGAATTTTGCCAATTACCAGCAGACCGTTGTTCTAAAGACCAACGTGGTTGTCTCTCTCGCCGGATAACGCTCTTCTTTCGGTTGCTGGGAAAGACAATAAGGTGCATCAATGGCACGTCGGCACTCCCGGTCGAAGCGAGATTAGGGATTGGATTGACTTTGTTATGCATCACCAGTCCTGCACGGTTGAGGAGCCGGCCGAGTTACTCGCCTATCTCTTCGCGCAGTGGCCGGACCTGAAAAAGAAGCAGCTCCGAAACTGGCTCAAGTTCCAGGCGGTGACGATTAACGGGCGACCGGTCACTCAATTTAACCATCCGCTCGCGGTCGGCGACACGGTTGCTATTCGCTCCGATCGCTTTGCCGTTCCAAAGACGTCACTCGCCTCCGGTATGAAGGTTTATTTCGAAGACGCGACTTTGCTCGTGATTGATAAGCCGGAAAATCTTCTCAGTGTCGCGAGCGTCTCCGAACAAGAGAAGACCGCTTACTTCCAGCTCACTGACTACGTGCGCCGCGGCAGCGCTCATACTCGCGATCGCATTTGGATTGTGCACCGGCTCGATCGTGAGACTTCCGGTTTGATGATTTTCGCTAAGACGGTGGAAGCCAAACAAGCGCTCCAGACTGGATGGGATCAGGTTGAGAAAAAATATGAAGCAGTAGTAGAAGGAAGCTTAGCGAAAGCGCACGGGACTTTAGAATCTCACCTCAACGAAACGAATCCGTTCAGAGTTTATAGCGCGCCCCGGAGCGTCGAGACGCGCCATGCCGTTACTCATTTTCGCGTGCTTGCTCGCAGCCAGAAGCGGACGTTGGTCGCGCTCACTCTGGAAACCGGAAGGCGCCACCAGATTCGGGTTCAGTTAGCCGACATCGGTTGCCCAATCGTAGGCGATGAGAAATACGGAGCGAAGACTAATCCCGCGCATCGGCTGGGACTGCACGCTTGTGGGTTGAAGTTCATCCATCCGCGGACGCAGCAGGAGATGAAATTCGAATCTCCACTGCCGAAAGAACTCGCGCGCCTCGTTTAGCCAGCAGCTATGAGACCATTCCGCAACCTGGCCGAAACGCGCACGCCCGATGGTTCGCGGCTTAGCTTGCACGAGCACGACGGCGACTACTTCATGAAGCTGAACAGCCGACAGCTTATGAGCAGCACCGCCACCACGTCGGAGATTCTGCTCGCAGAACAAGCTTGTCTGCAACTGGCGCGGCGTCCCGACCGTCGCGTCTTAATCGGCGGACTAGGTTTGGGCTTTAGTCTTAAGCGGGTGTTGGAAATGATCGGTCGGAGCGGTCTCGTTCACGTCGCGGAGTTACTGCCAGAAGTAGTAACCTGGAATCGCGAACTCCTAATCAGCTTGAATGGGGGCCTCTTACTCGACAAACGAGTAACAGTGTTAGTCGAAGATGTCTTTGCTGTCATTCGACGCGGCTCTCAAGCTCCTTACGATGCCATCCTTCTCGACGTCGATAACGGCCCGACGTCCTTTGTGCAGAAAAGGAACTCGCGCTTGTATGGCTGGCGCGGACTCAAGCTTATCTATCATGCCTTAAAGCCTGGAGGGCGCGTCGCTTTCTGGTCCGCCGAACCAGAACCTGGATTCCTAGCCCAACTTTCGCGCGCCGGATTCACCACGGAGGAGTTTCCCGCGAAAGCGCACGAAAGCGCCAAGCGCTTTGCCCACATGATCTATGTCGGTGAGCGGCCTTAGGGTTTTGAGTATTCCGCGGTGGCAAAACTAAGTCCGCTCGCCAAACACTCGGGGCAAAGCAGGTAGTCCTTGTTCTCGCGCTCCGCCTCTTCCGAAAGGATGAAGAGCTTATGACACGGATCGTGCAGACAATTCACAAACCGGCTCGTTAACCTATCGGTATGGGCGCATCGGCCGATCGATACCAGCCCATCGTCCACCCGCACTGTCATCCGTTGATCAAAGACAAAACACTCGCCCTGCCAGTGCTCATTCCCGAACTGCTCATGGTAAGTCACGATTCCGCCATGTAACTGGAAGACGTTCTTAAAACCTTTGCTCCGGAATAAGGCAGATGCTTTCTCACACCGAATCCCTCCCGTGCAATACATCAGCACCTTCTTCTTTTTCAATGCTTCAAGCTGCGACAGGTAATCAGGTAGCTCTCGAAAATTTTCAATATGGCAGGTAACTGCATTATGGAACTGGCCCGCCGACGATTCAAAACGGTTTCGGATATCCAGCAGGACCACATCGGGATCTTCTTCCATCACGCGCTTCCACTCCGTGGGGGTTAGGTGGTTATGCTGATCGGGCGTGATCGCGCCAGCGTTCAGCGTCACAATCTCTCTCCTCACTTTCACGACTAGCTTCGGAAAGGTCTGGTTGTCGCCTTTGCTAAACTTAAACTCGACGTCGGCAAATCGCTCATCTGCTTTCAGCGACTCGATGTAACTCTCCACCGCCGCGACTGGCCCCGCCAGCGTGCCATTAATTCCTTCGATCGCGATCAGGATGCGGCCCTTGAGTCCGAGCGAAGAACAGAGCGCGCGTTGTTCGTTGGCAAAGTGGTCCGGTGCTTCGATAAGCACATACTTGTAGAAAAGAATAACCGACCAGGTGTTTGTCATGCACGTTGGCAGTCTAGCTACAACCAAGGCGGTCAGTCCTTCACCGAACGGAGTCAGGAATTACTCTGCTCACCGGAGCGGACATTTGGAAAATCGGGCGGCGGAAGTTCGGTAAAGACAATCTCCTGTTTCCAGTAGGTCAGCCGTTTTTGTGGCTGAAACATCGGACGGACAGCGGCATCGAGTCCGATCACGTGAATTTTTCCGCGCCAGGGCATGATGAGAGCTCGGCCAAATGATCGGCCTGATTGAAAGTCCTTGATCGGCGTGCCGATTGTGTGCGCGATCTTCAGGCCCGCGGCCCGAATTAATTTACGGATCATTTGCTCCACAATCGCTTGACCGGATGCAAAGTCCACGCGCCATCTTCACGCGCCTGATCGACATAACCAGTCTCATCTTTCAGCACGCGAACGAAGCGGTTTTGTCCGGCAAAATCGCGGACCCGAAATCCCAAATGATGCGCCAGAGTCGGCAGGTAAAGTTCCAGGTAGACCGGGAAAGGTTCTTCGACAGCACACACGGCGCAGAAGACTTCGCGAGTCCAAAAGCTGCCGCTGCCAAACATCGACAGCACGACCTCCGGTTGCGCACGACGACTGATCTTGGACCAGTAGGACATGAACCTGTCATCAGCTGCGTGATGAAGGAAATGGGGATTGTTTGTCCCATCGACACGATGGACATGAAAACCGAGGAGATCGGCGCCCTCAGAAGTTAATCGTTCGATCTGCCGCTCATTCAGATCGGGAACCAGCGGCAAATGATCGTATTCAGCGAAGTGGACGAATTGGAATTGGTCGCCTCGTCTCTTCAAAAATTCCGCCGCCGATTGGAATAACCGAGTATAGCTCTGGAATTCGCGTTGATGGTCGCGGGTTCGCAAGCGGGGATCGTCCACATAGAATTTTTGTTTGTGCCCGATTGCATCGAATTCGCTTTTTGTCCCGCCATAGGCAATGAGAATACTTTCACTGGCTACGCAACGACTCCAATGGGCGAGCATTCTTGAAACAGCAGCAGCTGGCTGGTGAGACAGAAGTAAATTTAGAACAGAGTTCATTCCGAGCGGAGCGTCACAGTTCGCACCAGCACAATGGTGAAAAAAGATGCGAACAAATCCGGCGTGATCCGAGCAAGCAATTGGTCGGCGCCAAAAAGGCTTCGATAGAGGAATTGAGGCACAGGCAGTCTCCGGGAGATTCCGCCGGTAACGAAGTAGGATAGGCTCGAGAAAGGACGCGTTTCGATCGGCTTATCGTAGTAGCCCTCAAGTCGTTCCGTCCAGTCTTGGCGTTGCTTGAAGATAAGGTAAGGCATGGCCTGATTGGACGTGGTAAGCGGGCCTTCGAGGTTGGTAAGCTTCGGCTCTGGGATCGAGAAATCGACAGGCTCGTGATGGAGGTAGCGGAAGATCGGAGTCGAGAGAGTGGAAAAATACGGCTCGGTCGCAATGAGCTTTCCGCCTGATTTGAGTTTGACAGCGACTTTCACGAGAAAGTCGAGCGGGTCCTGGAGGTGATGCAGGACATTAGTCAGCGTGATGACGTCCAAGCTTTCGTTAGGTATGGCAGTGAAGCGATCGATCTGGTGACAGTCGAAAACAAAGTCGAGGTAGTCGAGTGGCAAGACATCACTGGTGAGAATGTGCGGATGAAAACGTTTAATCGGCGAAGTGCCGCTGCCGATCTCGAGGACGCGCTTGTGGGCGAAATCGGCGATGTCGCCGAACTGCTGCCGGTAAAGCTGCTCGTACCAATAGAGGAGGTTCGGATTGCGCCGTAACTTTTGCCTGTTCTCGATCGTGCGTTGCTGATCGACCTCGAATTGCTGTTGTGGCGGCGCGGTCATTTGATGAATTTCAGCCGTCGTGCCGCGAAGACTACCATTCGCAGCAGCAGCCAGCCGTGGCTCCAGCGGTGGATGTTTGTTTCACCGTAGGTGCGCGCACGGTAACGAATCGGCAAGTCAATCATGCGCAGATTCATTTTCGCCGCGCCGAAGAGCAGATCGAAATCGCCGAACGGGTCGAAGTCGCCGAAGTAGCAGCGGTTTCTGGCGATGGCTTCGTAATCTGAGCGGAACAAAACTTTCGTGCCGCAAAGCGTGTCCTTGATTTTCTGGCCAAGCAGCCAACTGAATGTCCACCCGAAGCACCGGTTGGCGATCATGTTCAGGAATTGCATCGCCTCCTTCTCCATCGGATAAACGAGACGCACACCATTCACAAATTCCGCCGTGCCGCTGCGCGCGATCTCGTAAAACTTCGGCAACTCCTCCGGTGGCATCGTCAAATCCGCGTCGAGGATGAAGAGGAGGTCGCCGGTCGCCGCGGCGAATGCCTCGCGGACGGCGCTACCCTTGCCCTTCCCTTTTTGCTTGAGGATTTTGATGTCGCGCTGCGGATATTTGTTGGCGACGCGCTGGATTTCATTCCAAGTGTCATCGGTGGAATCCCCCTCGATGAAAATAATCTCGGTTCCGAGACCCATTTCCGCTGTGCGTTGGACGAGGGCCTCGATGTTGCCGTGTTCGTTGCGCGCCGGCACCACCACCGAGCAGCGAAGATGCGGCCGGTGGGAAAGTTGCGGCAGCGGACGCGCGACGAGCGTGATCGTTAGGCAAAAATGCGGCGCCAGCGGCGCAAGCCAGCGGTTGAAAATCGTTTCGACCACCGGCGTTCGCACCGGCCAGAGGATGCGCGGGTCGGTCTTGATGACTTCCCAGCCGGCGAGATGCAGAAGATTTTTCATGTCGTCGGTCGAGAGCCAATTTTGGAGAAGCATGGGCGTTTTCATGCCGATTCTCGAGCCGGCACCGAGGATGGGACGCCAGAGGTTATTGAAGAAATTGAGCACGAGCCGCGTTTGTGGGTGCGAAACCTCGCGCAATTTTTCCAGCACGCGCTGCACGTCCGGCAAATCGTTCACCAGATCGGAGAGCAAGATGTAATCAAATTTTTCGCTTGAGGAAAATTCCAACGCTTCGGCGACCTCAAATGCAAATTGCGGATGACGTTGCTGCGCCAGTTCGATCGCGTTGCGGCTAAAATCTATGCCGACGCCGCGCGATGGTTTCACTGCGGCAAGCAAATCACCGAGACCGCAGCCGACTTCGAGCACTTTTAATCCCGGCGGAACGAGAAACGAATAGTGGCTGCGCACCTGGCGGTAGTAGGCGCGGTCGGTTTCGCGCGGCGAAAAAGTTTGCATCCGGGCAGAGCTCACTCCTTTCGATAAACGACAAAGCCCTTTTCCATGGCAAGTATGCGGAACCCGCTCCGCTCCAGCCATTCCGTTGATTCGGGCAGCGGCGGCTGTTTACCGCGAAAACGATTCACAAAAGCGAGTGTATCGGTGGCAGGTGGCGGCGGGGTAGTTACAATGGCGTAACTGGCGTGATCGAGCGCTTTCGGAGCAACGACATCAGGTATGTTTTTGGTCCAAATAAACGCGGGCCGCTCGGAATAGTACGGCGGTACCGTGTTGTAGGGATAAATGGCCATGTCCGGCCGGTGATTAATCCGAAACAGAACGACGTCGTCCCGGAGGGTGCTTTCTTTTGCCCAACGGGCCGCCGCAAGAATTTGTCGATCCTGTTTGAAGAGATATTTCCAAACTGGAATTGCCGGAAGTAATACGAGCGCGATGGCGGAGACCGTGGCGACTCGTGGCCAGGCGCGAATCCAACTCTTCGCGAATATCTCGCGCATTCCGATTCCGAACAGTGCGGACAAGACCGGAAGCGCAAGAAGATTGTAGTAGCTTTGCGCCGCCGCTCCGGTGCCGAACCATAGCAGGTAGGCAACAGCTACCGAGATTAGCCAGGCGCGCAGAAATTGATCGCGATACTTGCGGACGGAGAGATAGAGACCATAGAGCGTCGCAAGGAGAGGCGGACCGGGAACGATAAACGCGCCTAACCACAAGCAGACGATGGCCCACCGTTGGAATTGCAACCGGCTGGCCCATGAGCCGATGACATAAGGCAGGACCTCGCGTGACGTAAATTCCGGAAAGTAAATAGAGTTGACTGAATCCACGTAATGGCTCCAGCCTCTTAACACGAACACGGTGAGGACGGCACCCGCCAGGTAGCGGGGTCGGAGCAGTGCCTTCCAACCTTCCCGCCTAAAAACAAAGAAGGCCAGAAGTAGGTATAGGTGGATAATCTCGGGCAGCTTAACTAACGAGCCGATAAGTCCCACTCCCGCGCAAAGACTCCAGCGCAGGAGGGAAGGTTTTTCATCGTAGCGAAGCACCAGTAGGACAAACGCAAGAGCCAGTGTTTGCACGAGCATCTCGGGCATAAAGGCCTGACCGTAAAACACGCTGAGCGGTGCGAGAAGGAAAAGCAGGTTGGCCCAGAAACTCTGCCGTGAATCGAGGACACGCCGCCATATGAATTGCAAACAAATAAAGGACGCGGCCCAAAGGAGGATGCTCGTTACTTTGCCGCTCAAGTCGAGATTACTCGTTAGGTAGTTCACTACCATAACGAGGTAGTTGTAGAGAGGAAGCTCGAGGATGTAGGGAGCGTCGAGATCGCCCATCCATCCAGCCTGCGAGCTCAAATGAAAACCCGGCGTGTCAATCAGATACCTGGTCGTCGCTGCGGTCTGACATTGGCGGATTAAATGCGCGTCGATCAGCGGTTGATTGATCGCGATGCAACGCAGGGCAACACCGAGCAGGAGAAGTAGCCAAAACGAGCGGTTAAATTTCAATTCCATCCCAGCTCAGGAGCCACCGCCGTGACCGCTGAAGTCGCGGCACGTGCGCAACCACTTGACCGTTTCGCGTATGCCCTCCTCAAGCGTGTCAGGGTTTTCTCCGAGGAGCTCGAAGGTTGGTTCCATGGGGGTGGCGTAGTTCGTAATCATGCTGCGAAAGCGCGAGCTGTTAATGAGAAAAGGCTTTCCCGACAGGCGCGTGGGGATGTCTCCCAAGAGGGCGAGACTTCGCATGAAAGCGCGAGGAATTACACGAACAGGACGGCCGGTCAAAGCGCGGGAGAAGCCATCGGTCCAGTCGAGAAGGTTGATTGGCCGATCCCCAACGTAGAGCGTTTTGCCATGCACCAAGGCTTGTTGCATCTCAAAGATTTGTCGGATTTGGTAGAGAACATTTTTCACATAGGCATAGCTGCGAATAACCGGCGCGCGTCCCGGATGCACATAGCGACCCTGTTCAACGACCCGCCAAAATTCACGCCGGTAGCGCATGTGCCAGGGTCCCCAAACGTTGGTCGGTCGAATAATGGTCCAGCAAACAGAGAGATTAGCGTTCCGGGTCAACTTCTCCGTAATGGCCTTGCTTTGGCCATAAACAGTTTCCGGAAAATAATCTTCATCATTCCGAGGCAAACGTCCCGGTCCGCAAACAAATTGGGAGGAAGTGATGATCGCGCGCTGGACGGAAGGCGTAATGCGAATCGATTCGAGAACGTTCTGTGTTCCTACCGTGTTGACGCGGTATCCTTTTTCCACCGTCGTATTTTCATCGCAGTCCGTGCGCGCGGCGAGATGGAGAACATGATCCGGTTGAAACTCATGAAAGGCTGCGGCCAATGTTTCCCCAGCAAGGATATCGCCGGCGCGCCAAAAGGACGTTTGCTCCGAGTCGAGCGGGGGATGCAGTGAGTAATTGAGAATGGCATGTCCATCGCGAGAGAATTTCTCAATGGCATTCGTGCCGATGAAACCAGACCCGCCGGTGATTAGAATCCTCATTGTCCGATCGACCATCGCCGCGAAAGGTCGCCGCGAACAAAAGAGGTCGAACAACCGCCGATTCCGGTAAATGGTTGAATATTCTTCATGTCATTGCGCAAACCGAGATTGATCGTAGCGGGCCAGGTCCCTCCGCCTTTTGGTGGGCAGAATCTTATGATCGAGAAGGCGATCGCGCAATTTATGCGCTCCGATCGCTGCGAGACAATTCACTTACCGTTTTCTTTTACGCCGGAGCTCAAGCGCGCGCGCAGTGGTCATCCGGGCAAGGCTTTTGAATTGCTGCGCGTGATCGGGCGGCTGTTTCGCGTTCGCATCGCCGGTCCGATCGATCTCTTCCTTTATCCCACCGGCGGTCCGCAAAAGGTCGCGATGATTCGCGACCTGCTTCTGTTGCCCTGGGTGTTCCTGATGTCGCGTCGCGTCGTTCTCCATTTCCATGCCGCCGGGATCGCTGATCAACTGGAGGCGGGGAGCGTGATTGCGCAACTGGTGCGGTTTGTTTACCGCAAAGCAGTTGCTGCGATCGTGATGACCGAGTTCGGTCTTCGCGACCCGAAAGCAGTCGGGATTGAGCAAACGTTTATCATTCGCTGGCGAATGCTTGACGACTTCGATCCGGGATTGCTCCGGCGCGGGCAAGACGGTCGCGTGCGCCTGTTGCACGTAGGTCATCTCTGCGCCGACAAAGGCACGCCCCAACTTTTGCAGGCCCTTGCTATCTTGCGCCAGACACATCCGGAACTGGAATTAGAATTGGTAGGAGAATGCCTGCCGCCTTTCAGCCAGGAACACTTGGAAAAGCTGATCGATGAACTTGGCATTCGCCCTTCCGTTCGCCTTTCCGGCCTACTAACTGGTCGCGCGAAGGCAGAGGCGTTTGGTCGCGCAGACCTTTTCGTTTTTCCCACGATTGCTCCCTACGAATCCTTCGGACTTGTGCTCGTCGAAGCGATGGCGTGGAAGCTGCCAATTGTCGCCAGCAGATGGCGAGGCAATGCGGACGTGCTCACGTCCCGCGCTGGCGCGAAATATTTTCCCGTCTCGTCCGCGCTGCCGCGCGAGATCGTGGCGGCCTTGGAACAAGCTTTGGCCGAACGCGCCCAATGGCAGGACTGGGGCGAAAACAACCGCTCGATTTTCGAAAAGCTCTATCGCGCAAACGAAGCGGACCAATGGCTGCTTGAACCTTTGCTTTCCCTTATGGAACCAGCCGCCTCCGGCGCGCGGAGAATTCTTTATGTGCATAACAGCGCCGATTTCTACGGCGCCAGTCGTTCGCTGGTGCGCCTGCTTCGCTGTTCGGGGGCGTCTCGTTCTGGTGCAGTCGTTATGCTGCCGGAGGACGGCCCCTTGCGGTTGATGCTGGAAGATCTCGGCGTTCGGGTCGTGCTCGATTCCTCGCTGGCCATCATCTCACGCTACGGATCCTGGATCGTTTTAATCTTTTACCGGTTGCCGGTGTCGGTGTGGCGGCTGTCCCGGTTCATCCGCAAAGAGAATATCGATTTGGTTCATACCAACACGGGCGTGATTCTCACCAGCGGTCTGGCGTCAAGGCTGGCGGGCGTTCCGCATGTCTGGCACATGCGGGAATCGTTTCGCGAAGGCCTGCCGCGACTCTGGGAGATTTACTCTCGCTATATCCGCATGGTGTCGGATAAAATTATTGGAGTTTCGAACGCCACCGCCGCGCAATTTTCCGATCGCAGCAAGGTGGTCGTGATTCACAACGGCTTCGCCGTGGAGGAATTCACGGTCAATCCGCTTACGCGCAGTGAATTTCGGCAGCGCCTCAATATTGACGAGAGCGACCTGGTTACCGGCTGCGTTGGTCGAATTAAATGGGGCCGCAAAGGACAGGAGCACCTTATTCAAGCCGCGCAGTTGCTCAAGGCGCGCGGCCTGGTCCTAAAATTCCTCATTGTCGGTTCGCCATTTCCTGGCAACGAGATGCATTTGCAGCGACTCGAACAACTCGCGCGCGATTTGAAAGTGGAGGACCAGATTATTTTTGCCGGCGAAGTGCCCGATGCGAAACCGGCGTACGCGAACATGGACATCTTCGTGTTGCCCTCCGCTTATCCGGAACCATTCGGCGGCGTCGTGATGGAGGCGATGTCGATGGGCCTTCCCGTGATCGCAACAAATCTGGGCGGTTCGCTCGATCAAGTCGTGGACGGGGTGACTGGGTTTCTGGTCCCGCCGGGCGACCCGCATTCATTAGCGGAAAGGATTGAACGCCTGGCGAACGATGCGGCGTTGCGCCGAAGCATGGGCGCGGCCGGCCGAGAGCGCATCGTCAAGAATTTTAGCCTTTCGGAAATGGTGAAAAAAGTCGAAGCGATTTACGATAGCGTTCTGGCAGGAGAAACCTCCAGCGGCGCAGAGATCACTGAGCCGCGCTCTACGCCCGCGGCGACCATATCCTGAAATGTGTGGCATTGCTGGTTACGTGAGTTGGGCTAGCCCTCCGGAGGCCGCGGTTTTGCGGGCAATGGAGAGAACGCTTGCTCATCGCGGTCCGGACGAAGGCAGCATTTGGTGCGATCGCATCTGCGGGTTGGCGCATCGGCGCTTGCGAATCATCGATCTCTCGCCTTTAGCCGCACAGCCGATGTCGAACGAGACAGGCGATTTGAAAGTCATTCTCAACGGGGAAATCTACAACTTCCTCGAGCTACGAAAAGAACTGGAGACGTTAGGACACACCTTCAAAAGTCGGAGCGATACGGAAGTTTTGTTGCACGGTTACGAAAGCTGGGGCGAAAACCTTTTCGAAAAACTGCGCGGCATGTTCGCTCTCGCAATTTGGGATCAGCGTAACGAGCAGTTGATTTTTGGTCGGGATCGCCTGGGTAAAAAGCCGTTCTTTTTTGCGGAAGACGCCGGCCGTTTTGTTTTCGGCTCTGAGCTTGCTGTCTTCCGTCAATTGCCCGATCTCACGCTGTCCATTTCGCCCTCGGCTTTTTGCGAGTATATCGAGTTCGGCTATGTCCAGAGTCCGCGCACGATTCTGGAAAAAGTGCAGCAGTTGCCGCCGGGGCACTTTGGCATTCTGAATCGCGAGGATTTAAGGCTGCATCCATTTTGGGCGCTCCCGGAAGTTCCCCCTGCGCGAACGGACGATGCCGACCTTCGCACCGCGGCGGAGAATTTAGAGCAGCCCTTCCACGATGCCGTTCGGTGCCGATTGATCAGCGATGTTCCGTTGGGATGCTTTTTGAGCGGCGGCATCGACTCCAGTTTGGTGGCGGCGCACGCGCAAGAGTTGGTTTCGGGACGACTCAAGACTTACACGGTTGGATTCGAAAATTCCTCGATGAACGAGGCCACACATGCGGCTGAGATCGCGCGGCATCTTGGAACCGATCATCACGAGATCATGATCAGCCCGCAAACCGTGATCGATGAATTCACTGACATTCTCGCTCGGGCAACGGAGCCGATTGGCGACGACTCATTCCTGCCGACGTTTCTGATTTCTCGCGAAACGCGCCGCGAAGTCACCGTGGCGCTTTCCGGGGACGGCGGTGACGAACTGTTTTGCGGCTACACAAAATACAAACAATTTTCCGCCGCTCAACGGTTGCGTCAGTTGTTGCCCCGTGCGGCACGAACTGCTGCTCTTTCCCTGGTTGGTTCCCGCGGCAGTGATGGTCTGCAAAAAAGATTGGAGGCGCTGGCCCTGCCGAACGATGAGAGCGTTGCGAGGTGGCTATCCACGCTGTGGAAGGAATCTGAGTTGGAAGAGTTGATCGACCCGCGGGTTCGTTCGCGAGGCAAGACCGACGAATTTTCATCCGCATGGAGCCGGCGCCGGAATTTTCCCGCACTCGAACGTTTCATGCTCACGGATATGGAAACTTATCTGACCGGCGATATTCTCGCCAAAGTGGACCGGGCGAGCATGGCTCATGGCCTTGAGGTGCGGAATCCACTACTCGACCAGAACTTCATCGCCACCGCATTCCAATTTTCCTGTCGCGCGCGGCCTGGAAAAATCCTCTTGAAAGAAATGTTGTCCAAACGCATCCCGCGCCAGTTGTTTGAGCGTCCGAAACACGGTTTCGGGATGCCGGTCAATGAGTGGTATCGCGGACCGCTCCGCCAGGTTCTTGAGCACTACACATCCGAAGCGAGGATCCGTGAACGCGGCCTGTTAAACGCCGGAACCGTTCAAGACTTTGTCCAATCTCATCTCGCTGGACGGCGCAACTTTGGCCGCAAACTCCACTCCATCGTCGCGTTTGAAATCTGGGCGGACGAGTTTTTTGGCCGGGGTTAAGCGAATTGTAGGTGGTTTTTACCGGTAGCTTCTTCAAACATCTTCCTGGCAAAGTGGCTCTTAGACGCACCCTCGATGAGATTTTCGGTTTAAGTCTTGGCGGCAAGCTCATCGCCATGGGGCTGAATATTAAATGTTTGGTCGGCGCTTATTGGGTTCTGGGATTACCATCTATCCTAACCGAACTATCAATGTCTGAAGGCCTGACCAGTCGCGGGTTTCAGATCGCCAAATGCCGTCCCAGACTTCTGCCTTACACAATGGTTGACCAAGGCGAATATCCCACTTTGCTCACGGCTTGATATATTTCACGATCACGGACGACCCGAAAAAGCGAAAGGGAGATTTTTCCAATCGCCGCATGAGCCCAAAAAGCGGTTTCAAGTATCGTTGAAAGCGGTTTCCGCCGTGCTCGAATGTCGGCCAGGCATAGTCGAGCCCTGCGCGTGTCAGCCCATTGTTCACGAAAAGCATATCAAGGTCGCCTGCGGTAAAAACCCGTGCCAAAGCCAGCCGTCGATGTAGCCAGGGAAAGTAGGGTAGCAATGGAATGCGGCTACCGACATTGCGCGAAGCAATCTTCATTCCGTGATTTTCAAAAGGAAACCAGCGATTCGGTACGGTAATCAGCAGTTCGCCACCTCGTTTCAACACTCTGGAAATCTCAGACGCGGCGCCGGCCAAATCAGGAACGTGCTCCAATGTTTCAATCGTGACGATGGTATCGAAGTAATTATCGGGAAAGTTCATCGCCGAGGCGGACATATTCGACACTGAGAATCGGTGATCGTCCTTGGTT
The DNA here is from genome assembly GCA_040003405.1 of Verrucomicrobiota bacterium. GTDB lineage: Bacteria > Verrucomicrobiota > Verrucomicrobiia > Chthoniobacterales > UBA10450 > JBDUCP01. The sequence continues at coordinate 702 of JBDUCP010000018.1, read as the reverse complement.
ATGCTCCGGAATTCAGTGAGATACGATTCCTGGACATCTATTCCGTGAATCTCGTCGAAGTTTTGCCCCAGGATTCTGGTGAAACTTCCGTCCCCGCAGCCAACGTCGAGTAACCGGTTGCCCGCAAAATTCCCCAGGTTTTTTAATTTATTGATGATCACCTCCAGAGTCCGGGAGCACCCGGCGTTGCGAGACGCGCCTACAAATAGATGTGGTTGATTCTTCACCGGTGAAAATGCGGTCTACTTACAAACGACGACCAGTTATCGAAATCCCGCCGTGCGGATGCCGTGGATCGACCTCGAATCCTGCAGCTTCCAACCAGGTCTTTACGCCCGAAAACGTCTGCGGATGATCGTGTGCGGGCGAATACATATCGAGCGTGTCGAGCCTGACCCACTCACGAAAGTGCGTCTCGCTGAGTGGTATCGAACAAAGGTGAGCACAGGAAATCGGTAACAATCGCATAACGAATCTTCCAATGAAACCGCGCCGCCGCCCCCATCGTGTCACCGGCCAAAACGCGCGTTCTAACCGCCAGGAGAATCTTTCGGTTTGGCCAAAATCCCAGCGCCGGGTGATAGGACGCAGAAGATACTTAAACGCCAGTGTCCCAACAAATGCCTTCCAGTTCAGCTCGTAGATCCAAAAACCCGCGCTGCCGCCCCCTTTGACCTTGGGCAGAATGCTTTCTACGGATTT
>JBDUCP010000017.1:0-15272 GCA_040003405.1 Verrucomicrobiota bacterium | reverse complement strand
TGCGCGATGCTCGCTTTCACTCGTTCAAGTTCATCGGGCGGTAATGCTGACAATTTACCAAAACCTTTCTTTCCAAATTTTGCTCTCTAAATTGAGACCTTGTCCGCGATGGAATTAATGGCTTTGAGCGAAATTCGGCGCCGTGCGCAAAGCGGCAGCGTCGAAGCGCGAGTGCACGTCCAGGTGGAATCGAGCGCGCCGAAGATGACGCGCGAAGGCAAACCTTACTGCGAGCTCGCTCTGGCCGACGCGTGCGATCGCATGATTCTACGCGTCTGGAGCGATCATCCGGAATACCGGGCCTGCGAAGCGTTGAAGGACTCCGATTTCATCGAGCTCAGTGGCGAGTTTCAACATCATCACCAGTTCGGTCTCGATGCAAAAAAATGGAAAGTGCGCGCGCTCAATGCCCAGGAAAAATCCGAGCTGCTGCAAGGCCCGCCCACCTTGCGCGCTAAACAGGCGGCCGATTGGGATTACATCGTCGAGCGCACGCGGGCGATCAGCGATCCGCGCTTGCGCTCGTTAGGCGAAGCCTTTCTCAGCGAATGGGGCGATCGCTTTCGCCGCACCGCCGGCGCGCGCAGCTATCATCACGCGCGGCGTGGCGGACTGGTCGAGCATGTCGCGCAAATGATGCGCACGGCGGTGGCGCTGGCGCCGCTCTACCCGCAGTTGAATCTCGATCTGCTCATCGCCGGCGTCTTGTTTCATGATGCCGGAAAGCTATGGGAAAATCATCTGCCGGAGAACGGTTTCACCATGGGATTCGATGAGCGCGGCGAATTGATGGGACACATTTCGATTGGGTTGGAGCTGGTCAATTCGCTCTGGCGTAAAGTACTGACCACTGAAAATGCGAGCGCGTGGAATGCGCTCGTGCCCGCGTCGGAAGATGTGCGCATGCACCTGCTCCATCTCATCGGCGCGCATCACGGCGAACCGCAATTTGGTTCGCCCGTCAGCCCGAAAACGCCGGAAGCGATGGCCTTGAATTACATCGATAATCTCGATGCGCGGATGGAAATGTTTGCCGCCGGTTACCTCGTGGCCAAGCCGATTGCCGAGCGCATTTATGATCGCGTGCGGCCGCTCCCGGGAAATCTGGTGAAGCCGCTCGAACGTTTTCGCGCGGCGGCGAACGGCGAATCCAATATATTCTTGAAACCGGGCGAATTGTTATGAATTCGCGGCGGCGATCCGCCGCTCCGCTTCGGCGAGATAAGCGTCTTCAATCTCGAAGCCGATAAATTTCGATACGGCGCAGCGCTTCGCCGCGAGCGCCGAGTTTCCGATGCCGAGAAACGGATCGAGCATCACCAGGTCTCCACGGAGCCCGTGCAGCCGGATGCAATTCTCCGCCAATTCCACCGGAAAAGTCGCAGGATGTGGCCGATCTTTTTCTCGGCGCAGGATCGTTTTGTAAGGAATGAACCAAGTGTTGCCGCGACAGCGGAGATCGCTGCCGGCAGTATGACGCCAGCGCGCGATATTGCTTTTGTCTTCATACGGGACGCCGAGCGCGAGCCGATCGATCGGCGTTTTTCCCTCCGGCGTGAGATGGAAAATATATTCGTGGCAGTCATTGAGATAGCGCGGCGAGTTGATCGGCTTGAAGTGGCCGCGGGAAGTCGTTAGGCCAGCATCGTCTTCCATCGTGATCGCTTTGATCCAGTGGATGGTGTTTTGCAGAACAAAGATCTCGCGCAAGGCCAGGACGATTTCGTGTGGCAGCATCGGATTCGAGGGCGACGCGCCGATGTTGAGGAAGAACGAGCCGGTTGGTTTTAGGATTCGGCGAATTTGCGCGGCCCACTCTCCGCACCAGCGGAGATACGATTGGCGATTTTGCCGGTCGGAAAATTTTCCGTAGCGAATGCCAAGATTGTACGGCGGCGAAGTGACGACAAGATTGATGGACTGGTTAGGCAATTTTGCCATTCCCACGACACAGTCTTCCAAACACAGATCGAATTTCGTCACGCGAGAAAGTTGCCTGAACTGATTCGATTCGTACAGCGAATTCGTTATCTTGCAGACGTGGCGGACAAGCTTTCCAAATTTAAAATCGCCGATCGTGAATTCACCTCGCGCTTGTTGCTCGGCACGGGGAAATTCGGCTCGAACGAACTAATGCGCGATGCGCTGGTGGCGAGCGGCACTGAGATCGTAACCGTCGCTTTGCGTCGCGCGGATATTTCCGGGAAGAACGATCCGTTCGCCAACATTCTTGAGTTCATCGACCCAAAACGTTTCCTCATTTTGCCGAACACGAGCGGTGCGCGCAATGCAAACGAGGCCGTGCGCCTGGCGCGCCTGGCGGCCGCGGCGGGATTACCAAAATGGGTCAAGCTCGAGATTCACCCCGATGCGCGTTATCTGTTGCCCGATGCGGTTGAGACTTTGGCGGCGGCGGAAATTTTGGTGAAAGAAGGTTTCGTCGTTTTGCCCTACATCAACGCCGACCCGGTTTTGGCGAAGCGATTGCAGGATGTCGGCACCGCGACGGTGATGCCTCTCGGTTCGCCAATCGGCAGTAATCGCGGAATCGAAACGCGCGCGCAGATCGAAATCATCATCGAGCAGGCGACCGTTCCGGTGGTGGTGGATGCGGGACTCGGCGCGCCCAGTCAAGCCGCGGAGGCCATGGAAATGGGTGCCGATGCGGTTCTGGTCAATACGGCGATTGCCATCGCATCCGATCCGAGCCGGATGGCGCACGCCTTTCGCAAAGCAGTGGAAGCCGGCCGCGAAGCGCACGAGATCGGATTGGCAAAATCAAGATCAACGGCTGCTGCCACCAGTCCGCTCACGGGATTTTTTTCTTCACCCGAAGTCTGACGATACTAAAGCGGCCGGTAGGTCTGCCCTGAGTCGTTATAGAATTCGATCTGCCGTCCGCCCACTCGGCGCACGATGCGCCAGCCATGTTCGCGCGCGAGATCTCGCAAGGTGGAGTCTGAAAGCGGCTGGATTATTTTCCGCTCCGCGGGATGCGTGACAAAATACGAAGGCTTTGCCGCAAGCATCTGCGAAATTTTTGTAACCAGCGCGGACAATTGATTATGCATGGCATTCTACACGGCTCGCTTGGCGGAGTTGCAGGGCTGAGCTAAGCTCCGCGCGATGTTTTCCGAAACCGTGGTGCTGCGAGGCCATATTATAGATTCGTTGATCCTGCCCAAAGTGCTCGATCAGATTTTGAGCCAGGGCGGCGATTTCAAAATCGGCGAGATCAAGATTGGCCAGAACCGCGCCGACCAAAGTTACGCGCGCATCGATGTGTCGGCGCCATCGCACGAAGCGCTCGATGACATCATTTTGCGATTGCGTCAGCATGGCGCCGAAGTGATCGAGAAAGCCGAGGCACGTCTCGCGGCCGCGCCGGCTGACGGGATGTTTCCCCAGGATTTTTACGTCACAACCAATCAGCAGACGTTCGTCAATATCGGCGGGTCCGACATTGAAGTTCACCCCGCGATTATGGATTGCGCCATCGTCATCGATCGTGGCGCCGGCCGGGCCACGGCGACGAAATTCCACGAAGTGCGTCGCGATATGCAAGTCGTCGTCGGTCATCAAGGGATCAAAGTCGTGCCGGTGCAACGCGCCAGTTTGCGCACTGGCGATTTTGAGTTCATGGCGGCGGATCCATCGGTCGATAAACCAAAGAGCGCAGTGATTCGCGAGATGGCCCGCGAATGCAAAAGCGCGCGCGCCGCGGGTGGAAAAATTCTCGTCGTGGCCGGCCCTGCCGTGGTGCACACCGGGGCGGCGGCGCATTTGGAAAAATTGATCCAGGGGGGTTACGTCGATCTCTTCTTTGCCGGAAACGCACTGGCCGCGCACGACATTGAGCTTGCGCTCTTCGGCACATCGCTGGGTGTCAATTTGGAACGCGGAGCGTTGACCGACGGAGGCCACGAAAATCAAATGCGCGCGATCAATGCCATCCGCGCGGCTGGCAGCATCTCGCGAGCGGTCGAGAAGGGCGTGCTTCGGCGCGGCATCATGGCGGCATGCATCCGCCACGGTGTCGAGTTCGTGCTGGCCGGATCGATCCGCGACGATGGGCCGCTGCCAGGCGTGATTACCGATACGATTGCTGCCCAGGACGCGATGCGGGAAAAAATCACCGGCGTCACGATTGCATTGATGATGGGAACGATGCTGCATTCGATGGCGGTGGGAAATTTATTGCCGGACACGGTGAAGACGCTGTGCGTCGATAATAACCCTGCGGCGGTGGCGAGGCTGACCGATCGCAGCTCGTTTCAGACGCTCGGACTAGTCTCCGACATCGAGCCATTTCTGCGCGAATTAGCGGAGTGCCTCGTCCCTTAACCGTTCGTCGTCATGCGCGAGTTACTCCTTTGTCCGCCGGATCATTACGGCATCGAGTACGAGATCAATCCCTGGATGAGCCGCGCGCGCGGCGCCGATACGCCTCTCGTGCAGGCGCAATGGAAAGGTCTTTTCGACACGCTTTCCAAGCTTGCCAAAATCGAACTCGTCCCACCGCGCCCGAAACTTCCCGACATGGTGTTTACGGCAAACGCTGGTCTCACTGTCGGTCGTCGTTTCATTCCGAGTAATTTTCGGCACGAAGAACGCGCCGGTGAAGCGCCGCACTTTGCGCGTTGGATGGAAGAGCACGGTTACGAAATTGTCTGGCTGCCGAAGGATTTTTATTTCGAAGGAGAAGGCGATGCGCTCTTCGGCGGCGACGTTCTTTTCTGCGGATACAAGTTTCGTTCCGACATCAATTCGCATCGCGCCCTCGCCGATATTTTGGGTTGCCTCGTCATCTCGGTCGAATTGGTCGATCCGCGTTTTTATCATATCGACACCTGCTTTTGTCCCTTGCCAGATGGCGGCGCCGTTTGGTTTCCGGCGGCATTTGATGATTATGGGCAGCGCACAATCCGCGACCATCTGAGCGACTTAATCGACGTGGTCGAAGAAGAAGCCGCGCATTTTTCCTGCAACGCCGTCGTGCTCGAGCGCGACATCGTTTTACCGGAAGGCGCGCCGAAACTGGTCACAACGCTGCGCGAGCGCGGCTACACCTGCCACGAATTGCCGATGACTGAATTTTTGAAAGCCGGCGGCGCGTGCAAATGCCTGACGATGTTTATGCCGCAACGGGAGAAAATCTAAGCGCGAAGCTCGTCGCGTTTTCGTCCTAACGCTTTTTCAATTTTTCCCAGCGGCAAACAATTCATCACGTCGTCCCTGGTGAGCCAGCCTTTGCGTGCGACGCCCACGCCGAACCATAACTCCTGCAACCGCTCAGTCCGATGCGCATCGGGATTGATCACGCACTTCACTCCTTTTTCTTTCGCCAACGGCCACCAGCGCCAATCGAGATCGAGGCGCTTGGGCGCAGCATTGATTTCGATCCACGTGCCGGTTTCCGCGGCGGCGTCGAGAATCGCCGGGATATCGACGGCGTAAGGATCGCGTTTTAACAGCAAGCGGCCAGTCGGATGTGCCAGCATCGTCACGAAAGGATTACTGATTGCGCGAATGATTCGGCGCGTCATTTCTGCTTCACTTAGAGTGAAGGCGGAATGGATGGAGGCCACGACATAGTCGAGCTCGGCCAGCGTCTCGTCGTCGAAATCGAGCGAACCGTCGCGCAAAATATCGCACTCCACCCCGGCAAAAATTCGGAAACCATCGAAGCTTTTGTTCAACGCGCGGATCGCCGCCACTTGCGCGCGCAGCCGCGCCTGATCGAGTCCGTGCGCTTGAATGGAACTGCGACTGTGATCGGCGATGCCGAGGTATTGCAAGCCTAACGACTGCGCCGCTGCCGCCATCTCTTCGAGCGAATTGTGACCATCGCTCGCAGTGGTGTGACAATGAAAAGTCCCGCGCAGATTTTCTGTCTCGAGCAGGCGCGGCAATCGCCCCATACCCGCCGCTTCGAATTCGCCGCAGTTTTCGCGCAATTCCGGCGGGACGTAGTCGAGATCGAGCGCGCGATACAATTCCGCTTCATCGCGGATGCCGGGAATCTTGCCGGACGGTTTCTTTTTCGCCTCCGCCTCGACCGGCACGGGCGCGAGCCGGTATTCGTTTAGCGTCCAACCGCGCTGAAGCGCACGGCTGCGCATCTCGATGTTGTGCTCTTTGCTGCCGGTAAAATAATTGAGCGCGAAGGGATATTCGGTCGCGCTCACCACGCGCAGATCGCATTGAATGCCCGAGCGCAAGCGCACGCTCGATTTCGTCGGCCCTTGCGCGATGATCGATTCCACCAGCGGATGCGCGATGAAGGCAGCGCTAATCGCCGCGGGCGCAGAAGTCGCGACCATGAAATCCAAGTCGCGCACGATTTCCTTTCGTCGCCGGTAACTTCCGGCGATGCAGACATGCAGCGCGTCCGGCAGAGCGCGCAGATCGTTCTGCAAAATTTCCGCTTCTGCCGCGATCTGGCCCAGCTGAAATGAGCCGCCATGCTTAGTCCGGTCGGCGATCGCCTTGGCTAATTTTTCCTGCGTTGTCTTGCCAAATCCCGGCAGCTCCGCGACGCGATTGGCCTCGCACGCTTCCTGTAACTGCGCGATCGAGCTGACCTGTAGTTGATCGTGCAGCGCCTTGATTTTTTTCGCGCCGAGACCGGGAAGGGAAAACAATTCCAGAATATTGGCCGGGAATTCCGCACGCAATTCCTCGAAGAATTTCAGCGAGCCGGTTTCGATCAGTTCTTTGATTTTCGCTGCGATCGCTTTGCCGATGCCGGGAATTTTTTCGAGCGTTTCCTGATCGCGGAGTTCGGAAAGATTGCCGCCCCAGGTTTCGAGCGAACGCGCCGCATTCGTGTACGCGCGAATCTTGAATGGGTTCTCGCCCTTCAATTCCAGCAGCGTCGCGATTTGCTCCAGGACTTCGGCGATTTGTCCTTTCTCCATCGGGCATATCTACAGAAGAATTTCCCCGCGTCGATTGGTGGAGACACAGGGCAGCTCGTGTTAGATTTGCCAAATGAAGCTGCGGACCATCGCTTTGCTTTTTCTCGCGCTATCGAATGCGCAGGCGGTCATTCTTCTCCGCACGGGCGATCCGACTGCCAACACCAGCACCACGTCCAGCGCGCTGGTGGCCAGCCTTTGGCGCCTTCAAGGCACGTGGGGCGCTTTCTTGGGAACGCCTGTAGCTCCCCATTTTTTTCTTTCCGCCACCCACATCGGCAACGCCGGCGGCGGTGTCTTCATTTTTCAGAATGTGTCTTACACCGTCGTTGAGGGATTCAGCGATCCGGCAAGCGATCTCACCCTCTGGCGCGTCGCTGAGACCTTCCCGGCATTCGCACCCCTTTACACTCGGTCGGATGAAGTGAAAAAACGGGTGATCGTGCTGGGACGCGGGACCCAGCGCGGCGGCGATATGTTCATTAACAAGATGCTGCGCGGTTGGGGGTGGGGTGCATGGGACAGTGTCTCGCGCTGGGGCGAAAACGTCGTCTCGGCCATCGTCTCCGGCGGCCCGGGGAACGATTATCTCTACGCGACGTTCGATCAAAACGGTTTGCCTAACGAGTCCCACTTATCGGTTGGCGATTCCGGCGGCGCCGCCTTCGTGCAGGAGGACGGCGTCTGGAAACTGGCGGGAATTCATTACGCCGTCGATGGTCCGTTTTATATCGATGCGTCTGGCAACGGCGGTTTCAACGGCGCCCTTTTCGATGCGCGCGGCTTTTATGTTTCCGATGATGCCAATCCGCCAGTTTACACGCTGATCAGCGGCCCGAACCCGGTGCCGACCGGTTTTTATTCCACCCGCGTTTCGTCCAGGCTCGCCTGGATCTACAGCGTGATCCTTCCGAGTCCGGCGACACGGCTTCCGGATCCGGCCCAGTGAGTGGAGACGAGCGCTACATGCGCCCGCACATGCGCCCGCGCCGCCGATAGAATTCGTAGCGTGCCATGATCGAGTCCACGTATTTGCGGGTTCCTGGGAAATCGATGTTGGCGCGGAACGTATCCGGCGGCACCACCGTGTCGTTGCCTCCCGCCCAGCGTTGGGCGCGGCTCGCCCCGGCATTATATTCCGCCAAGGCAAAAGGGACGGGATCGGTTTGATTCGCCCAATGCAGGAGCGCCCGCTGCATATACCAACTGCCGGCGGCGAGATTCGTTTTCGCGTCGAACAATTCGTCCACGCGAAAGTTCCCGGCCTTGCTTTCGCGCGCCCATTCATTCGCCGCCTTCTCGCTCACTTGCATCAAGCCACGCTCGCCCGCACTGCCCAATTTCTTCGGATCAAATCGGCTCTCGCGCCAGACGATTGCCTTCACCAGCAACGGATCCAGATGATGCTCGAGCGCCACGGAGCGGATGAGCGCGTCGTACTGGTGAAAGCGCGCCGGGCTGATCCATTCGTAGAGGGTGTAAGTCGGATCGCTCGAGCGTGTCGCGAGATAAGCGGCGCTGGCCGCGATCGCCAGCAACAGGCACAAAATGAATTTAAAGAAGAATCGTGTCACCGCTGTTTGTTCCTGCTCCCGTCATTCTCGTGCATGCTCGTGATCGAAACGAATTTCAATTAAATTCGCGCCATGGTTTCTGCATCCTGTTTCGCCCGCGTCATCATCGACCGCGCCATTCATCGCGAACTCGATTATCTCGTGCCGGAAACTTTGGTCGATCGCGTCAGTATCGGCTCGCGGGTGCGCGTGCCGTTTCGGGAAAAATCGGCGCTCGGCACGGTCGTCGCCGTGGTAGCTGAAAGTGCCGCCGAGGGGATTCGACCGATCACGGCGCTCGTCGGTGAGAAGCCAATCCTGAGCGAGAAGCTGATCGAACTGGCGCGCTGGATGAGCGCTTATTATTGCTGCCCGATCGAAGCGGTGATTCGGACGCTCTTGCCGCAAGTGATTCGCCGCGCCGAAGTCAGTTGGAAGAAGCAGTTATTTGTCAGCGCTGCCAAAGCGATCGATGCCGAGGAACTCGAAAAACTGCGCCGGCGCGCGCCGCGGCAGGCGGAGTTGCTCGAGGCGGTCGCACAACTGAAGGCGCCAGTGCCGGCGGCGGATCTCCTCCGCCAGATTTCACTCGATAATCAAACCCTGCGCGCGCTGGAAAAACGCGGCTATGTCACGCTCCGCGAAGAAGCGGTCGCGCGCGATCCGCACGGTGACGAGCAGTTCATCGCTTCGACCAACCTCGTCCTGAATCCGGAGCAGGCCGTAGCCTTGCGCGCGCTCGAGGAAGCACTCGTTAGGCCGGAGAATACGCGCCCGATTTTACTGCACGGCGTCACCGGAAGTGGCAAGACGGAAATTTACTTACAGGGAATTCGCGCTGTCCTGGCCCGAGGAAAAACGGCCATCGTCCTCGTGCCGGAAATTTCACTAACGCCGCAAACTGTCGAGCGTTTCAAGAGCCGCTTCACCGAAGCGCAGGACATGGTCGCAGTGCTGCACAGCCATTTATCCGAAGGCGAGCGCCACGATGAGTGGCACAAGATTCACGCCGGCCGCGCGCGCATCGTCATCGGAGCGCGCAGCGCCGTTTTTGCGCCGCTCGAAAATCTCGGGCTGATCGTGGTCGATGAAGAACACGAGACCTCCTACAAACAAGAGGAAGCGCCGCGCTATCAGGCGCGCGATGTCGCCGTCGTCCGCGGTAAAATCGAGAACTGCGTCGTCGTTCTCGGCACCGCCACGCCCTCGCTCGAGAGCTACTTCAACGCCACGCGCGGCAAGTATCAGCTCGTGGCGTTAACGCAGCGCGTGGACGAAAACCAGATGCCGCTCATTCGCATCGTCGATTTGCGGCAGGAACGACGGAAACAAAAAGCGGCGGCGATCTTGTCGGAAAAATTGCGCGCCGCCATTTCCGCGCGACTGGAGAAACGTGAGCAGACAATTCTGTTTCTGAATCGGCGCGGCTTTTCGACCTCGTTGCTTTGCAGCAGTTGCGGCGAAGCGCGGAGTTGTCCCAATTGCAGCGTTGCGCTTACGTTTCACCGCACCGCCGCGCGTTTGAATTGTCACTTGTGCGGGCACACCGCCGCCGTGCCGAAAAAATGTCCCGCCTGTGGCGAAGACGCGCTGATCTATGCCGGCTTCGGTACGGAAAAGGTGGAAGCGAACGTCACGCAATTATTTCCGGGCGCGGTCGTGCGCCGGATGGATGCCGATTCTATGACGCGCAAAGACGCGTATCGCGAGACATTGCTCGCTTTTCGCGCGGGGAAAATTGATATCCTCGTTGGCACGCAGATGATCGCGAAAGGTCTGCACTTTCCGAACGTCACGCTCGTCGGGATCATCAACGCCGATCTCGCACTGCACATGCCGGATTTCCGCGCGGGCGAACGGACCTTTCAACTCCTCACGCAAGTGGCCGGACGCGCGGGCCGCGGCGAAACGTCCGGCGAAGTTTTCGTGCAAACCTACACGCCCTTCAGTCCCTCTATTCAATTTGCGCGACATCACGATTTTGCCGGTTATTTCCAACAAGAACTCGAATTCCGCGAGCGTTGCGATTTTCCGCCTTTCAAGCACGCGGTGCTGATAACCGTCCGCTCGGCGCACGAAACGCGCGCGCAATTTTCTGCCGAGACAATCACGCGCCGGTTAAAAGAAGCATTGCCTAACGAATTCACACTCGGCGCGCCCGCGCCCGCACCGCTCGAAAAACTCCAGGGCCAATTTCGTTTTCACATTCTCATGCGCGGCGACGCCATTATGCGCCTGAGCCGTCTCGTGCGCGAAACGCTCGACAAACTCCCACTGCCCGAAGATGTGGTCGCCTCGGTTGATGTGGATCCGTATCAGTTGCTGTAATTCATCTCGCGATCAGCTTGGGAACTTCAGTCTTGGCGAGGCTGGTGAACGCCCCCACGGCGCTGTTCGCGCCGGAATCACGCAGACGCAGCAATCCAATTTCCAGCGCGAGTTTTTTGCCGTGAAGTGGGATTGCTTTCAACTTCAGCGCTTCCCGCCCGCGCAACGCGATCTTCGGCATCAAGGCCGCGGCCTTTAACGGCGCGAGCGAACGCAGCAGCGTTTCGATCGCGTTGAGCTCGGCGACCGTGCGCGGACGCACCTGATGATTCAAACAAAGCTGATTCGTCATTCGGCGCATGACGAAGGTGTCGGATAATTGCAGCAAGCGCTGTTGATGCAGTTCCGAGAATTGAATGACGCGCCGTTTCCACCAGGGATGTTTTTGCGAAACGACGAGGGCGAATTCATCCGTGCAGAGACGTTCGTAACGCAAGTTCGGCGAGTGGCGCGTGAGAAATCCGAGGCCGACATCCATGCGCCCTTCTTCCAGCGCGGTTTCGATTTCGGTCGATGAAATTTCTTCGATGGTGAGACTGATCCCCGGATGTTTGGCGGCGAAAAGTCCGAGCAGATGCGGCAGCAGTGGTACATTCAGGATTGGGACGACGCCCACATGCAGCGCGCCGCGCGTTTGCCCTGGTTCGCTCGTTAGTTCCTGTAGGAAATTCTCGAGCTGCCGCAGGATGGCGCGGGCGTGTTCCTGAAAAATCAAACCAGCCGGCGTGACGAGAATGCGTTTTCCCCGCCGCTGAAATAAAGCGACGCGCAGGGCGGCCTCGAGATCGCGCATTTGCTGCGAAACGCTCGGCTGCGAAATACCGAGGCGATCAGCCGCGCGGCTAAAACTGCCGGCCTCCGCTACGGCCAGAAAGTAGCGCAGGTGCCGGATCGCCACCGGGTCATGCATCGTGTCGCCATCATGGGCGGCGGTCCCCCGAAATGCAACTCACGCGATGCGCAGAGCCGCAGATTATGCTTCCATAGGCACAGCTTATTGCGCTATTCCCATGGCCTTTGGTTATAGAATATGAAACACGCCAAGGAATTCACGATCGCGGCGCTCTGTCTTCTGCTTGTCGCTGGATGCCAGAAAAAATCGGGCTCAAGCACAGCCAGCTCGAACAAAATTCGTGTCGGCTATATCGGACTCACCTGCGAAGCGCCGATTTTCAGCGCGGTGGAGAAGGGTTTTTTCCGCGACGAAGGGCTGGAGGTCGAGATGGTGAAATGCGAATGGGCGAACTACAAGGATGTGCTGGCGCTGGGCGGGTTCGATATTACCCACCATCTCGTGATGTATTTTCTCAAACCGATCGAGCAAGGGCTCGACGTGAAATTTACCGCCGGAATTCACAAGGGATGCCTGCGCGTGCAGGCGGGAGCAAAAAGCAATATTCATGCGGTGGCGGATCTTCGCGGCAAGCGCATCGGCGTGCCGGGAATGGGAACGCCGCCGTTCATTTTTGCCAATCGCGTTCTCGGCGCAAACGGCATCGATGCGAGCAAAGACGTCACGTGGCGCGTTTTTCCGGCGGGCGAACTGGGTCTCGCGCTCGATAAAGGTGAGGTGGATGCGGTGGCCGATTCCGAACCGATCGGCAGCCTGCTTCTGGCAGACGGAAAAGTTCGCAACGTGGCCGACCAGGCCAACGACGTGCCCTACAAAGATGAATATTGTTGCGCGGTGATTGTGAATGGAAAATTTCTGAGCGCGAATCCGAAAGCCGCCGCCGCAGGCACACGCGCCTTACTCAAGGGCGCGAAGTGGGTGGAAGCGAATCCAGCGGCCGCGGCGCGATTATCGGTCGAGAAAAAATATCTCGCCTCGAATCCGGAGTTGAACACGGTCGCAATATCGCATCTGCGTTATGTGCCCAGCGTGTCCGGCGCGGACGCTGCCGTGCAATCCGCCGCCGCTGAAATGAAAGTGGCGGGCATGCTCGCGCCCACAACTGATGTAGTGGATTTGGCGCGCCGCGCCTTCGCGCATCTTGACGGCGTGTCGGATGCGTGGCTGGAAAATCTGGAAGTGGAAAAAGTGGCGGGCGGACAGGTGCCTCCCGATCAGGACATCCGTTTGTATGCGGAGATGATCTTGTCCGATGCCGGAGAGTCCTGCTGCCAAGCGTCGAAAGTCATCGCGGCGAAAAAGTGATGTTGGTTCCGGCTGCCGCTGTCGTCGCTTTGGCGGTGCACTTTTTCGTTTCAGCAAAAGAGCCGCCAACCGACACGCGCTCTTACACAATTTTTCTGGGCGCTGTTTTTGTGGCCAGCGCGCTGGCGGCGTTGCTGCGGCGAACGGGACGCATGGGACCGATATTCGCCGCCGCCATCCTGTTGCTGACGTGTTGGGAGATGATCACTGCCGGTTTGCGACTGCTTCCGCTTCCCTATTTTCCGAGCCCCGCTGGAGTGCTGCAAAGTTTGTTGAACGATCGCGCGCTCCTCTTCGACAGCACCTGGCACTCGCTCATTTTGCTCCTGAGCGGATACGCCCTCGGCGTGATCACCGGTTTGATCAGCGGCATCTGCATTGGCTGGTCGTCGCACGCGCGCTATTGGGGAATGCCGGTGCTGAAGATTGTCGGGCCAATCCCCGCGACCGCATGGATACCACTGGCGATGGTCGTCTCGCCCTCGGCTATTTTTTCCGCCGCGGCGCTGATTGCTCTCGCGGTCTGGTTCCCGGTAACGATGTTAACTGCATCGGGCATTTCGAACACGCGCGCATCCTATCTCGACGTCGCGCGCACACTCGGTGCGGGACGCGCGTTTCTTATTTTTCGTGTCGCCATTCCCGCGGCGCTGCCGAGCATTTTCGTCGGGCTTTTCATGGGACTGGGCGCGTCGTTCCTCACGCTCGTCGTCGCCGAAACAGTAGGTGTTAAATCCGGACTCGGCTGGTATGTGAGCTGGGCCCAAGGCTGGGCCGAGTATGGAAAAGTTTTTGCCGCGCTGGTCATTATGGCGGCTTTTTTTTCCAGCATCATGACGGTGCTCTTCAAAGTGCGCGATCGCCTGTTGGTCTGGCAGAAGGGAATGATTAAGTGGTAGCCGCGGTCGAAGCGTCTTCGCTGCGCGTCCGCGAAGTGAGCAAGAGTTTTCCTGCGCCGGATAATCCTCTCGCACCTCGCCTCGCTCTCGATGCCGTTTCTCTGGCGCTCGCGCCTGGCGAATTGGTTTCGTTAGTTGGCCCGAGTGGCTGCGGGAAGTCGACCTTGCTGCGTCTCGTCGCCGGCCTCGATTTTCCCGACGCCGGCGAGCTTTTGGTCGGATCGGAACCCATCACCGCCCCGAATGCAGAACGCGGTCTGGTTTTCCAGGATCCAAATCTTTTCCCGTGGCTGACGGTTCGCCGCAACATTCAGGCCGGTCTCGCCGCGCGCGGGGTGCTGCGCGAAAATCGGCACGAGGTCGATGAGTTCATGCGCCTCGTTGGTCTCGAAAATTTTGCCGACGCCTACCCGCATCATCTCTCCGGCGGAATGGCGCAACGTGTCGCGCTGGCCCGCGCGCTGATTAATCATCCGCGCGTGCTGCTGCTCGACGAACCGCTCGGCGCGCTCGATGCCTTTACGCGCATGCGCATGCAGGATGAAGTGCTGCGTCTTTGGCAGACGCGCCGCACCACGATGCTGCTAGTCACGCACGACATCGACGAGGCGATTTACATGAGCGACCGCATCGTCATCATGACGCAACCACCGGGGCGGATTGAGCGGACGATACCGATCGCGCTTGACCGTCCGCGTGATCGCAGCAGCGCGGAATTTCTTTCTCTGCGCGGCCAGATTCTGGAACTTCTCCACTTTGCCGGCAACGCGATGGCGAAACCCGATGCGTAGTTAAAATGCTTTCACCGGCATGCTTCGGTTGCGTATCATTTTGGCAGCGCGATGGACGAACCGATTGAGAAACTCACTTCCGGCGAGCCGCTGAGCATCGATCAACTGATCGAATATTTGCCAGCGCTTAAGGAAGTCGCGCGCGCGCAGCTTGAAAATTGGGCGAAAGGCGCAGCCGTTTTGCATCGCTACCGGAAAGGCGAGATCGTCTGCACCGAAGGCGAATTTGGTTCGACCGCTTATTACATCGTCTCGGGATCGGTCGATGTTTACATCAACAACCCGCTCGCGCATTTGCGCACGCGGCCGGCCTTCGGTTTCCTCGGCCGCAGCGTGGCGCGCATGAAGAGTTTTCTGGCCGACGACGACGAAGACAAGCGCGCCGAAGCGCACCAACGAAAATTTATCGGCATCGACGCGAACATCGACCTGCCGATTAATAAGCCGCTCGCCCAACTCGGAGCGGGCGAGCTTTTCGGCGAAATGACCTGCCGCACTTTTCAGCCGCGCTCGGCCACCGTGCGGACGCGGGAGCCGTGCGTGATGGTGGAAATGCTGCGCGTTATTCTCGACATGCTCGTGGGCAATCGCCAGGTCTCCGACGCCTCGAAGGCGACCTCGAA
>JBDUCP010000150.1:0-4542 GCA_040003405.1 Verrucomicrobiota bacterium | reverse complement strand
CGACAAAAACTTTTCGATGTGATTTCGTCGCCCCATGTTCAAGAAAGATCCGCGCATCGACGCTTACATCGCCAGGTCGGCCGACTTCGCCAAACCAATCCTGGAACACCTTCGTAAGATCGTGCACGCCGGTTGTCCCGAGGCAGAGGAAACGATTAAGTGGCAAATGCCGCACTTCGATTACAAAGGCGCGATGTGCGGGATGGCCGCCTTCAAAGAGCATTGCTCCTTTGGGTTTTGGAAGGAATCGCTGATTTTCCAGCGCGCCACGACCGCTGAGAAAACAGGTATGGGGAGCTTCGGCTGCATCAAGTCGCTGGCTGATTTGCCTAACGAGAAGAAGCTCATTCAATACGTGCAAAAGGCGAAGGCGTTGAACGACGCCGGAATCAAGGCGCCGGGACGGACCCAGCCGAAGAAGCGGGAGCCACTGCCAGTTCCGGACTACTTCAGCGCCGCGTTACAGAAAAATGCGAAGGCGCGCAAAACGTTTGCGAATCTTCCGCCGAGCCATCAGCGCGAGTATCTGGAATGGATAATCGAAGCGAAACGCGAGGAGACGCGCCAGAAGAGATTGGCTTCTTCCATTGCCTGGCTCGCGGAAGGCAAGCCGCGCAATTGGAGATACATGCCGGCAAAAAAATAGGGCCGCCTATTTCGGCCGTAGCCGAGACGGGGATGGCGCGGCAGACGGTGCAGTCGCGTTGGGAGGGGACGGCGTTTTCTTTTCGGCCATGAGGGCGCTGCGCTCCTTGAGTAACTGGTCGATGGTGGCCTTCGCGATTAGATATGGGCGCTTCTCCAGTTTCTGTTCCTTCTCCAATCTGTCGGCAAGTTTTTTTTATTCGGCCCGAGGAAGCCCAGCACCTCACCCTTCTCCACGCTAAACGACACCCCATTCACCGTCGCATTCGCGCCAAAAGATTTCTTAAGATTTCAAACCTTGATCATGCCTTCGAAAATTTTTCAAAAAAAAGCAACCTAATAGGTTAAAATGAACACCGCGCTTGCTCACGAGAGGAGTCGAACCTCCACGGGTTTCCCCATACGGTCCTGAGCCGTACGCGTCTGCCATTCCGCCACGTGAGCTGATGCGCCGAGCGGCTGCTAAAGTGCGCGCGTCGCTTCCCGGCGCAAGCGCAAACGGCGACGCGCCGGGCACGGCGCCGTTGCGTGCGTGACCAGAGTGCGATAAATGAGAGCATCCATGAGCAGCCGCGCATTTCGTTTCGCTTTCAAGATCGATCTCTTGCTCGCGCTTTTGCTCCTCACCGGTTGCGGCGGCATTCCGCAAGGAATCCAGCAGGCGCGGGCCGCCAGCATGCAGAGCATTCAGGCAGAGCCGCCCGGCGATTATTTTATTGGGCGCCGTTATTTTAAACGAGGCGAATTCAAATTCTGGGGCTACGTCCGCCAGCCTGGGCAACCGTGGAGTACGGCCCAGCTCGTCATGCTCAATGAAAAGCAAAGGCTCGCGCCCGATCGTGAACAACTCCGGTTCGGCTTCGACAACAATTACGAATACAAACTCTGGGGTTTCTTCAGCGGCGACAAGGTTTACGACGCTGGGAGCGACGGCATCTACCCGGAGTTCGTTTTGAAAAAATACGAACTCATCTCCGATCATCCCGCGCCGATTTTCCGCAGTCAATACGATGGCCGGGTAGAGGCGGGCAGCGGCCGGTTCCACATTGAGAAGCCGGAGTAACACTCGTGAGCGCGCCTGATCCGCGCGATCCGTTGGCGGAGGAATTTCTCCGCTTTCTCGAAGTCGAGCGCAACGTCTCGCCGCGCACGCTCTCAGTCTATGGCGCGGCCCTGGCTGCTTTTCGCGCGCGAAAAAACACACCCGCGTGGCGGGATTGCGACGCCGATAATTTTCGCGATTACCTCTTCGACATCATGAAGCGGGGACAGGCGCGTTCCTACATCCGTTTGCAATTTTCGGCGTTGCGCACCTTCTACCGATTCCTGGTGGAACGAAAAAATTTCCAGAAAGATCCCGTGCGCGAATTACAACTGCCGAAAGCGGAAAAAAAACTGCCGGTTGTTTTGACCGCGCCGCAAATCGACGAGCTGCTGACCGCGCCATTGCGCACGCCCAAGCACCGCTCTGCACCCGGCTGGATGCCGATGCGCGACGCCGCCATCCTCGAGCTTTTCTACAGCAGCGGTTTGCGCCTGAGCGAACTCGCGTCGCTTAATGTGGCCAACGTGGACGTGTACACCGAGTCGGTGCGCGTTCTCGGCAAAGGGCGCAAGGAGCGCGTCTGTCCGGTAGGCGCACCCGCGCTCGAAGCCGTTTCGCGTTATCGCGCGCTGGCCAAAATCGAAACCGGCCCGCTCTTTCTCAACAAATCGCGCCGGCGCATTTCCACGCGCTCCATCTGGCTCATTTTGAAACGCTATTTGCCGCGCACTTCCATCCCGATTGCGATCAGCCCGCATAAATTGCGGCACAGCTTTGCCACGCACTTGCTCGATCGCGGCGCGGATTTGCGCAGCGTGCAAGCTTTGTTAGGCCACGCCAGTCTTTCCACCACGCAGATTTACACGCACGTCACCGTCGAGCGCTTGAAAAAAGCCTATGCCGACGCGCATCCGCGCGCCTGAGTTCTAGCTAGCTCGCGCTGGCCGCCGGGCTGCCTTGCGGCTCAGTCACGTGGAAGGCGAGTTTGTCGACACCGGCAACGGTGACCTCCACGATGTCGCCGGCCTTTACGGTCCCTCTGAGCAATTCTTCGGCGAGCGGATCTTCGAGGTAACGCTCCACCGCGCGGCGCATCGGACGCGCGCCGTAAGTGGGATCGTATCCTTTGTTGATGACGAATTCATGCGCAGGCTGGTCGAGCACGATTTCAATCTCTTTCAGCTTAAGCCGGCGCTTCACCTTATCGACCTCCAGATCCACGATCTGTAATAGATCGGGCTTGCTGAGAGTATGGAAAACGATGATCTCATCGAGCCGATTGAGGAACTCGGGCTTAAAAACGCGCTTCGTTTCCTCGAGAATCTTGTCGCGCATGGTGTCGTAATCCTGCGTGTCCTTAGGCGCGCCGAAGCCCATCGTCGTTTGCCGCCGGATCAAATCCGCGCCGACGTTTGAGGTCATGATGATGATCGTATTGCGGAAATCGACCTTCCGGCCTAACGAGTCAGTGACTTTGCCATCCTCCAGGATCTGGAGCAGCAAATGCATCACATCGGGATGCGCTTTCTCGATCTCGTCAAAAAGCACGACCGAGTAGGGTCGACGGCGGACGGCTTCGGATAACTGACCGCCTTCTTCATAACCGACATAGCCCGGAGGCGAACCGATCAGACGCGAGGCGGTAAATTTTTCCATGTACTCGGACATGTCGATCTGGATGAGTGCATCGGCATCGCCAAACATGAATTCCGCGAGCGTGCGCGCGAGAAAGGTTTTGCCGACACCGGTCGGGCCGAGAAAAACGAATGAGCCGATCGGACGGCGCGGATCCTTCAAGTCAGCGCGCGAACGCCGCAGCGCTTTGCTTATGGCGGTAACGGCTTCGTCCTGGCCGATGACGCGAAGTTTCATGTCCGCTTCCATCGCGAGCAGCTTCTGCGTTTCCTTTTGCTCCATGCGCTGAAGCGGAACACCCGTCACTTTCGAGATGACGTGCATCATGTCGTCCGCGGTCACGAGCACTTCCTTTTCCTCACGCTCCTCCCGCCAATGCGCCAGGATGCCGTCGAGCTTTTCCTTCGTCTGCTTTTCCTTGTCGCGTAGCGAAGCCGCTTTTTCGAAATCCTGCGCCTTGATCGCAGCTTCTTTCTCGACGCGGATTTCTTCGATCTCCTTCTCGATTTCCTTCACGTTAGGCGGTCGCGTCATGGCGTTGATCCGGGCGCGCGCGCCCGCTTCATCCATGACGTCGATCGCTTTATCGGGTAGGAAACGGCCGGTGATGTAGCGGTCGGAGAGTTTCACCGCGCTCACGAGCGCTTCATCGGTAAGCTTCGCCTTATGATGCGCTTCGTATTTCGGACGCAACCCTTTCAGAATCTCGATCGCTTCGTCCACCGTGGGCGCTTCCACTTTCACTGTCTGGAAACGGCGCTCCAGCGCGGCGTCCTTCTCGATGTATTTGCGATACTCGTTCAACGTCGTCGCGCCAATGCACTGCAATTCGCCCCGGCTCAACGCCGGCTTGATGATATTCGACGCGTCCATCGCTCCTTCGGCGGATCCCGCGCCGACAATCGTGTGCAGCTCGTCGATAAAGAGGATGACGTTTTTTGAACGGCGAATTTCATCCATGACCGCTTTGATGCGCTCTTCGAATTGCCCGCGGTATTTTGTGCCCGCGACCATCAGGGCGAGATCGAGCGTGATCACTTTCTTGTCGCGCAATAATTCCGGCACATTACCACTGGCGATTTCCTGAGCCAGCCCTTCGGCAATCGCTGTTTTGCCGACGCCGGCTTCGCCTAACAACACCGGATTGTTTTTGGTGCGACGGCAGAGCACCTGAATGACGCGCTCGATTTCGTTATGCCGGCCGATGACCGGATCGA
>JBDUCP010000149.1:0-4543 GCA_040003405.1 Verrucomicrobiota bacterium | reverse complement strand
TCGCTCCAGGAGAAATACGCGCCGGAAAACGCCTGCTTCGGTTGCGGGCCTGCGAATCCAGACGGCCTTCACATTCGCAGTTTTGTGCGCGGCGATGAAGTCGTCGCAGAATGGAAACCGGAGACGCGGTACGAAGCATTCCCCGGTGTCCTGAACGGCGGCATTATCGGGGCGCTGCTCGATTGCCACTGCAACTGGACCGCGGCCTGGCACTTGATGAACAAAGCCGGCGAAGATCGTCCGCCCTGCACGGTGACGGCGGACTACGCGATCAAGCTGCTGCGTCCGACGCCCACCGATGCGCCCATTTTTCTTTACGCGAAAGTGGTGGAGTCGGAAGGGAACAAAGCGACTGTCGACGGCACGCTGACGGGCGGCGGAAAAGTTTGCGCGACTTGCCGCGGAACTTTCGTCGCGGTGAAGGAAGGCCATCCGGCGTTCCATCGCTGGTAACTGTGTTGCTTTTCTCCGCTGGCGCGTCTCGTAATTAATCGGACGTTGCGTCGTGGGAAACGACGATCCGCATCTCGATACCGTCGCGCAAAAAACGGACAATGCCGGCAGTGGTGCACCGCCCAGTCCGCCGGCGCGCGATGCAGATCGCGACCAGGAAGACCCGACTCCGGGCGCCCAGCCGCCGTCGGAAAATCAGGCGAAAATCGGGGAAGCGGAGCGCGTGGCGGCAGGTTTGCCGGCGATGTATCAAACGGCGAGGTTCGCCGTTCGCGAGGTGGGAGTGGTGCGCGGGTTAAAGGCTCTGCTAAAGATCAACCAGAAGTCTGGCTTCGATTGCCAGAGCTGTGCCTGGCCGAGCCCGGATGACGACCGGCAAGTTGCGGAATTTTGCGAGAACGGCGCGAAAGCCATCGCGGACGAAGCCACCACAAAACGCCTCACTCCCGAATTCTTCCGCGCCCATTCGCTCGATGATCTCCGCGAGCGAAGCGATTTTTGGCTCGGTCAGCAAGGGCGGCTGACGCATCCGATGGTGAAGCGCTCCGGCGCGACGCATTACGAGCCAATTTCCTGGGGCGACGCGTTCAAGTCCATCGCGACGGAATTGAATGCGTTGCCGTCGCCGAACGGCGCGGCGTTTTACACCAGCGGCCGCACGAGCAACGAAGCCGCGTTTTTGTATCAGCTTTTCGCGAGAGAGTTCGGGACAAACAATCTGCCCGATTGCTCGAACATGTGCCACGAATCGAGCGGGGTCGCGATGAACGAAACGCTCGGCGTTGGAAAAGGGTGCGTGAAACTCCAAGACTTCGATCTCGCGGACGCGATCTTCATCGTCGGGCAAAACCCGGGGACGAATCACCCGCGGATGCTGACGAGTTTGCAACGCGCGAAGCAGGCGCGGGAGAATCATCCGGCCGCCAGGATCGTTTCGATCAATCCGTTGCCGGAAGTCGGCAACTTCCGTTTCAAAAATCCGCAGGATCTCAAGAATCCGCTGCGCGCGGGCGCGGTCCTCTTCGGCGGCGGCACGACGTTGAGCGATCTCTGGTTGCCGGTGCGCATCAACGGCGATGTCGCGGTGCTGAAAGGGATCATGAAAGAAATGCTGGCCGAGGAAGAGATGCGGCCCGGCGCAGTTTTCGATCGGGAATTCATTCGGGAATTCACGGCCGGTTACGATGAATTCATTGCCGACCTCCGCGCGACGAGTTGGGACGATATTCTCGTGAGCAGCGGCGTCACACGTGAGCAAATCCGCGCCGCGGCGGACATTGCCATGGCGTCGAAGCGCATCATTTGTTGCTGGGCGATGGGTCTGACGCAGCACAAGAATGCCGTCGCGACCATTCAGGAAATCGTCAACTTCCTGTTGCTCGGCGGAAACATCGGTCGCCCCGGCGCCGGGCCGTGTCCCGTGCGTGGGCATTCGAACGTGCAGGGCGATCGGACAATGGGCATTTGGGAACAGATGAACGAAAAGTTCATGGAGAAGCTCGGAAGTGAATTCAATTTTGCGCCGCCGCGCGAACACGGCACGGATACGGTCGCCGCAATCAAGCAGATGCACGACGGCGCGATTCGCGTTTTCATCGGGATGGGCGGTAACTTTCTTTCCGCGACTCCGGACACGGAATACACCGCGAAGGCATTGCGGAGGTGCCGGCTCACGGCGCATGTTTCGATCAAGCTCAATCGTTCGCATCTCATCGCGGGTGACATCGCGCTCATCCTCCCATGCCTCGGCCGTTCCGAGATCGATCGGCAGGCTGGCGGAGAACAGTTCGTCACCGTCGAGGATTCCATGGGGATCATCAATTCCTCGCGCGGCGTGCTCGAGCCGGCGAGCGAAGATCTACGGAGCGAACCGGCGATCGTCGCCGGGCTCGCGCGTGCGACGTTGGGCGATCGTTCCGGAGTCGATTGGGAAGGACTCGTCTCGGACTACAGCCGCATCCGCGATCACATCGAAAACGTCATTCCCGGTTTCGAGCGGTTCAACGAACGGATCAGGCAGGACGTTTTCTATTTGCCGAACCCGGCGCGCGACGAGCGCAAATTCAACAATGAGATCGGCAAAGCGAAGTTCACGGTGCATCCGATCCCGCGCAACGAGTTGGCGCCCGGCCAATACATTATGATGACGATCCGGTCGCACGATCAGTTCAACACCCACATCTATGGTTTGGACGATCGTTATCGCGGCATCTACGGCGGTCGTCGCGTTCTCTTCATGAATCCGGAAGACGTGGCCGCGGCGGGGTTGCAGCAAGGGCAATTCGTTGACCTCACAAGTCATCACGAAGGGGAAAGACGCACAGCGGTGCATTTTCAGGTAGCGCCTTATGAAATCCCGCGCGGTTGCACCGCGACTTATTTCCCTGAGGGCAACACGCTCGTGCCGATCAACAGCGTGGCGGAGCGCTCCAACACGCCTACGAGCAAGTTCGTCATCATCTCCGTTACTCCCTCCGAGGGCCGTCTCTAGGAATCGAACGCGACTCGTTCGATATGCGAATAGACGTTGAATGTCGGTGGGCGGAGAAATCCAATGAGAGACTGGCCGCATTCGCGCGCAAAATTAATCGCGAGCGATGAGGGCGCGGAGACTGCGGCGACAATCGGAATACCTGCGGCGAGTGCTTTCTGCACGATCTCGAGTGAGGAACGGCCGCTGACCACCAGAATATGACAACTCAGTGGCAGGAGCCCGTCCAGGAATGCGCGGCCGATCACTTTGTCGACAGCGTTATGGCGTCCGATGTCTTCGCGCACGGCGACCAGATTTCCGGCGAGGTCGAATATTCCCGCGGCGTGGATTCCACCGGTCCGGGCGAAATTCCCTTGAGCGCTGCGCAAACGTCCTGGCAACTCCAGGAGCTTCGCCGCGTCGATGCGGATCGGCGTCGCCCCATTTATCGGCGGAAATTGCTGGCGGATGAATTCGATGCTCGTCTTCCCGCACAATCCGCAGCTGGTGGAAATCGTCCCGAAACGATGAGCTGCCGCCGGAGTAAATTTAGCCGTGGCGGCCAGCGCGATGTTGAGAACGTTGCCGAGCGACGCCGGTAACGTGCACCGGGTGATCTCGCGCAGATCGGTTCGCGTCCGCACGATTCCCTCGGAGAGGAGGAAGCCGGCAGCGAGTTCCTCGTCATTTCCCGGGGTGCGCATCGTAACCACGAGCGGGTCCTGGCCGATCCGAATCTCCAACGGCTCCTCGATCGCGACCTCATCGGTAACGCATTCGTAGCCGCCGCCTTTCTTTCGGCGGATGACGCTACCTGCGCCGATGCCTTGCAACTCAGCGCGCGAGAGATTCATTAGATCACATTATCCACCGTGGAAATTTCGCACCTCTACATTTCGCCAGCTCACAATTACTACGGCCATCATGGACGGCCCGCGGACAATTATCCTGCGATCGAGGTCTCGCGGGTTGAATGTGCGGCGGGACGAGGAATTCGCGGCGACCGTTTCTTTGATTACAAAAACGAATACAAGGGTCAGATCACATTTTTTGCTTACGAAGTTTTTCGAGCAGTTTGCGATGCGTTCGAATTGCCCGACCTAGCGCCATCGGCAGCTCGCCGGAATGTGATCACGCGTGAAACCGATTTGAATGCCCTGGTCGGGACAAAGTTCGAAGTGCAAGGGGTGCAGTTCGAAGGCACTGAAGAATGCCGGCCCTGTCATTGGATGGACGAAGCTTTCGCTCCCGGCGCGCATAAATTTCTAAGAGGCCGTGGCGGATTGCGCGCTCGCATTTTAAGTGACGGCAAACTCTGTGTCACGCCGGTTGCGGGGAGCCCTGAATGAAGTTCAGCGCCGTTCTGCTCGCCGGCGGCGAGTCACGGCGCATGGGCCGGGACAAGACGACGATCATTTTCGACGGCCAACCGCTTTGGCTACGACAGCTCGAAGTTTTGCGCGGGCTTCATCCGGAAAAGATTTTTGTTTCCGCGCGAACAGATCCTCCATGGCGTCCCATTGAGATAGAACTACTTCTAGATGAGCCCCCCTCGCGCGGGCCGCTCAGTGGCCTAACGAGAGCTTTGCAATTCATGCCAACATCGCACCTGATCGC
>JBDUCP010000148.1:0-4561 GCA_040003405.1 Verrucomicrobiota bacterium | reverse complement strand
CCGAAGAGATCGCGATCGCGATAACTGGCGCCCACGATTGGCCCAGCATAGGAGCCGTAACCCAAGGAGAAACCGAACTCCTTACTCTTGGCTTCCTCCGCTGAGATATCCAGCCGCAGTTGACTGTTCCCTATCGGAGTGGGTTTAATCTGCAGCACATTGAACAAGCCCGTCCTCATTAACTCCCGGAACTTCTCATCGACCACATCCGGACTGTAAGTCTTACCGCTAAACTTGCTAAAGCGCCGCGAAAGATAGCTCGGACGCAGGCGCTGCAAGCCTGTCACCCTAACCCCATCAAAATGGTAGAGAACACCGGGCGTGATCGAGATTTGGACAGGAACCCTTCCATCGCGTGCCGCTGCCGGGTTACCGTTGGCATCCACCTTTACTTCGTAGTAACCACGCGATCGGAAGTATGTCTGAAGCCGGCGTGGGATATCCGCTACACGAGCCTCGGTGTAAGGCTGCTCTACCAAATCGAGCATCTGTCCGTGCAAAGCGTCGAGGCCATAAATGGTCTGCCCGGTGTAGCTAATGTTACCGAAAAAATACTGCCGGCCTTCGGTGATCGGGATTGTTGCGTCCACATGTGCCCCATCCGCTGCATCATGGTAGATTGGCTTATCAACCTTGGCGTCGAGAAATCCCTGTGACACATAAAGGCGGTGGACCAGGTCAGCCCCTTCCTCGACGTCGGACGCTACGAAAGGAAGGTTCTTCTGTAACTTGGAGTAACGCTCGCGAGTAGGCCCGACAGCGTACTCAAATAAGACATCAGTGGGCTGACTTTGGTTACCCACAAAGTTCATGACCCCCAAGGTAACGAGCGGGCCTTCATCGATATCGAGTCGCAGACGATCACCAGATTCTATTCGGTAACGGACGCTGGCCTTGGCGTATCCATGCTTGCGGTAGAACAGCTCTAGAAAGAAGGCCGCGTCATCGCCCCGCGCGGCGGTTAGTCCGAAATCATCGATTGTTGTGATTTGTTCCTTCAGTTGAGAGCGCAGTTCCGTCTCGGTAAAAGCATTTTGACCGTGAAAGGCGATGACACTGGCATGTTGCGCCTTCTTCTCTTGCTGCTTGGCGACAGCACGCTCGACGCGGTCCTTTTGCTCTGGCCGTGGCACTGGCACTGCGGTTTGCGCAGTGACCCTCTCTACCGCAAAGCTGCAGCAACAAAGGACGAGGAGTGCGCGTTTCATCCTACTTGAATCGGATAAGGTACTTCACCAGGCCCCGGAAATCTCCGCCTACTCCGAGATCACCCACCAGAACGAACTGCTCGTTTAGTTTCAAGCGCGCGGTGACAGACTGTTGCCCAGTGCGCGGATCGACGTTACCGACATCGACCTGCAGGTTATTAAAGACGGAGTTACTCTTGGTCGGCTCCCCTTTCTTGAAGACCTTGCGATAAAGCTGCTGCACCAGGAGCATGGCGGCGCGACCCGCCAGCACGTTGTTGTTACCGAGCAATTCTTCGCGCGTCGTGCCGGTAGCGAGGAGCGAAATAATTTCCTCCTGCGGCAAGGGCGGCTCGCTCGTGAAAAGCGCCTCCGGGGAAAGGGTGGTGCCATAGACATATACATGCACGGTGTAATCACGGATAAGCGAGGTGCCGTGCAAATCGATCTTGGGATTAAAGGAATCACTCGGGTCAAAATAGAGAAAGCCTCGGGCGATTTCGAGCCGACTGAAAGGCAGCGTCGCTTCCACATTCACCAGGCGCACGGTCCCCTGTAGCTCCGGATGCAGCCCAGTGCCACCGAGATGCAGATCGCTGATCGCCCCGCCATTGGCCAGATTTCCACGGATAAGAAACGGATCCTTCGTCTTGATCGCGACATCGAATTTCCAGTCGCGCACGGGAGGATCCATCACGGAAAAGTCGGGCCGGTCGGTGGGCGGCTGCGGAGCGGGGCGACCCGGCAAGCCAATCGGAATGAGGTCGATATTCTTGAGGAACTGACTGTTCGTTAGGGCAACGACCCCGCTCACCGTCGCATTTTTCCACGGACCGATGACTTTGATGTCCGCATCCGCCCGCGCCGTCAGCGAATCGTTGCGCGCGACCAGAACGCTTTGCGCTTTCACTTGGAAATCAAGATTGGGTTCGGTCAGCTTTGGAAAGGTGATCCGCCCGGCCACGCTAAACGGTCCGCCGGCCAGATCGCCGGTGAAGCGTTCGAAGTTGAGCATGTCGCGATCGAACGCGAGCCGAGAATGAAATCCGCTGAGCGAAGGCAGAGTCGAGTTAGTGAAGCGCGCCATGTTGATCGTGATGTCGCCGGTGCCGGTCAAGACGGGGCGGGCAACGGTGCCGTTGACATTGACATTGAGCGCGATGTCGCCATCCAGTTGCGTGATGCCGGGAATGAATTGCCGGAGAAAATTCACGGAGCTGCGCGGCAACTGCACCTTCACGTTCAGAGGCGTCTCGTCATCGAATTTTCTCTCCGCCATGATCTTCGAGACATCGAAGGGAATATTCCCGGTGATCTGCACCGGCTGAATTTTCGCCTGCTGCAATTTGCCGTTGAAGGCCAACTGATTGTTTTGCAACTCCGCCGTCAGGTCAAATGCCGCCGGCTCCAGCTTCGGATATTCCGCGCTGTGCAGATCACGCATTTGCACGGCGAGCCGTCCGCCTAACGAGGCCAGCGTTCCTTCCGCGTCGATCTTCACGTTGATCAAGCCGGTCGCCAGCGGCTTTGCTCCGACATCGTCGAAGAGTTTCTTCAGATCGAGATTTTCTGATTGGAAAGTCACCAGCACTTTGCCATCAGACGGAAAGAGCGGTCGCTCCGTGCCGATATTTTTCCAGACGAACGGAAACAAAATGTAACCGGCGGCGTACTTCGCCCGTCCTTGATCGATCTGGATTTTCGTGATCTCCAAAGTCGAACCTTCAGCGTGAACGATCGCTTGAAAATCCATCTTGTCGCTCCCGATAAAAATGGTCGGAATGTCGAAACCTTCCGGCGAATACGTGGCTTCGATGGTCGCCTGCAACGCTTGTAGATTGGCGTAGTGGCCTTTCTCGAGAGTCAGTTTCATCTTGCCGGAATTTTTGAATTCCGCCGCGTCGCCGCTGCCCTGCCAGTCGATGAAAAGCGCGCCGGCGATTTCATTGTCATTGCCGAGAGCGACGAGTAGAGGCTTCATGCGCACGAGGTCCGCCACACTGGCAAAGAATTTCCCGCTGTAATGATACGGCCGATCGAGCGAAACGATGCCGCTCCCGCCCACGTAATCCTGCGCATTCAGCTTGGCGGTAAAGTCATTCAGATAAACGACGTTATTGGTGATGGAGACTTGCGCGCTCAACTCGGGGATCGGGAGATTTCCAAACTTCAAGTTTGAGCCGTAAATGGAGAGCTGCCCTTCGGCTTTGCCGTCGCGGGTGGTGATGCCACCCGAGACTTCGAGCGGACCGGTGATTCTGTTTTTGGCATCGCCAATCCAGTAATCAGCCAGGTCAATTGCACCTAACGAAACGGTTAGCCGCCCCGGTTGTGAGAGCAGACGCGAGAAATCATCCGGCAACCTATATTCGCCGCTGGCGTTAAACTGGTTCTTATTTCGCACCGCTACGACGCGTTCCAGCGTGACGACATTGTTCTCCACGCGGACATCGGCATGCATGGAATCGACCAGGTAATCCCGCGATTGGACCTCGGTCAGGTCGAGATGAATCTCCGAGCGCAGATCGGCGTAGTATTTTGTCGGCGCATCGGTCGCCGGCATGCGCTTGGACGCGACTAGATTGCCGGTAAAATGCGCAGCCGTGCTTCCGTTGAATCCCACCGGCCCGCCTGCGAGGCGTAGGTCCGCGCGCAAGATTGCGTCCTTGATTTCCACCTGCCCATTGATGGTAGCTGCGCCACTGACAGGCTGCGTCAGCTCGGCGGTGAGGGAAGCCAGATCCGGCAACGTTCCGTCGATGTCGAACCTCGCCGGACTTTGACCTAACGAGCGGATGTGTTCTGGAAGCTCGGCTGTGCCTGTAAGACGCAACGTATTCTCGCCGCGCGTCGCTTCCGCCGATTCCACCGCGGCCACGCCGCCGCGCGCCGTCACTCCTACTATCGCTTGGTCGAAAAGAAAATCGCCTTGCTGCAAGTTGCGGATGCGCGCATCGAGCCGTCCTTCCCACGTCCGAGGCGCATCGATCACTCCGTTAAATTGCAGAGCAAAGTGCTCGGCCTCGCCATTGGGAATGGAGGAAGATTGGCCCACGTACCCGCGCAACGTATCGAGGGAAATGTTTTCGGTGACGAGCCGGACCTTGGTCTCGAGCGAGCGCGCCGTCTCGCGCAGAGCGGCCGAGCCCGCGACGGTGCCGCCAGCGAGCGAAGCATCCAGCACCACTTCGAGCGATCGTTCCGCGATATGCGAAGCATCCAAAACGATCAGCCGAAATTGATTTGCGCTGTCTAAAACCAGACCGCTGATGACGAGCTTTTTGTTCGTATAGGAAGTTTGCGCCGAGATATTTTTCCATGGGCCCCCATCCGGAATTTGCAACGCGGCCATGCGGAGCTCGCCCGCCCGAGTG
>JBDUCP010000147.1:0-4562 GCA_040003405.1 Verrucomicrobiota bacterium | reverse complement strand
TGCAGGATATTTTTTCGAAGGCCTACAAATCGATCGGCGGATTTCGCGGCAAGTCTTCATTCTACACCTGGATCCATTCGATCGCGGTGAACATGACGCTAAATTTTCTAAAAAAACGCGGCCGCCGTTTTCATCTCAGTCTCGATGATGTCGATGCGTCGATTCAGAATGACAAGGAGTTCATTGAGCTCACCGCCAGCAGCAGTCCGGTGCGGGAAGCGGACCTCTCCGAACTCCAGCAAAGATTGAACGAGGCGATGATGAAATTGTCTGATGAACACAGAGCTGTTGTGACCATGTTTCATATTCAAGGAATGCCCCATGCCGAGATCAGTAAAATCTTGCGCGTCTCCGAAGGCACCGTACGTTCCCGGCTCTTTTACGCGAATCGGCAATTGCAAAATTACCTGGAAGAATTTCGCAAGAACCCAGTTTCCTGATTACTCATGGATTTCCACGAAAACGATATTGGCAAATTGCTGCGCTTGAAAAAATTTGAGCAGCCGCCGCCCGGCTACTTCGATAATTTCCTGCATGAGTTTCATCGCCGGCAGCGCGACGAATTACTGCGCCAGCCGCTTTGGCGGATTTCGTTGCAGCGCGCACAGGATTTTATGTTTCGCCTGAACGTGCCCGCGCTCGCTTCCTATCCCGCGGCGGTCACCGCGGTGCTGGTTTGCGCCGCCGTCATCTCGTTAAAAGTTTATCAAGGCCCGGAGACAATGAATGTGGCGATGCAAAATCAGGCACCGCTTCGGGTATCGCAAGATGCGACCTGGAATCTTTCCACTCCGGTCGCAACGCGCGACCTCGGCCCGACGCTCGCGCGCAATATTAAAGCAATCTCTCACACTCACCGCGCCGCGACGCCCCCGCGTTATGTGCTCGACAGTACGCCAGTGAGTTATGAGCCGGCTTTTAGATTCTAATCGCGCGGAATTTTTCGCCCGTTTTTGCGTGAGGTCTCGATTCTCTTTCGCCTTCGCGTTTTTCGCGCTCACCGTTTGTGCGGTCGCGCAGGAAACTTCCACCGCCTCGATCAGTCACGAAGTTAAGGACATTTTCGAGAAGTCGGCCAAGGCCGTCGTGAAAATTCGTGGCACCGATCAACATGGCGATCTCGCCGGCACCGGCTTTTTCATCGATCCGGCGGGCACGCTTTACACCGCATACTCAGTGGGCGGCGAAGCGGAAAATCTCACCGTCGAAGTCGAGGGCAAGAAATATCCGGCGCGCGTCATGATGGCGGACCTGCGCAGCGGCATCGCGATTTTGAAAGCGGACGTCGCGACGCCGGCGTTGCCGATCGGCAAATCCGAGCAGGTGGAAGTCGCTACGCCGGTCGTCACCATCGGCTATCCGCTCGATTTGCCCGCAACGCCGAGCTTTGGAATGATCGCAGGCTTCGACCGAAAATTTCTCGGGCGTTATTTTTCGACCACGCACTTACGAGTGAATCTTCCCACGCAACGGGGCGAAGCCGGCGCGCCGCTTTTGAATTTCCGGGGTGAAGTCGTCGGAATTCTTGTCAGCAGTGTGGATAGTGGTTCTGCCTGCTACGCGTTGCCGATCAATGCGGCGGAAAAAATACGCAACGACTTCGTCCGTTTCGGCGAGGCGCGTCACGGCTGGATCGGCATTAACGTCGCGGAAGCGGAAAAACCTACGGAGGGTTCACGTGCGCAGATGACGGAAATTCTCGAAGACACGCCCGCATCCGGATCGGGTGTGAAAGCCGGCGACATTCTGCTGCAAGTCGGGCAGACCAAAGTGCACGAACCGGAAGATGTGATTGACGCTTCTTTTTTTATCACGGCCGGCGACACCGTTCCGGTGACCGTCTTACGCGAGCAGGAAAAAATGACGTTTGAGATTCAGGCCGATTTTCATCCGGCCAGTCATCATCCGCCGATGGCAGCCACGCTTACGCAGCATCAGGGAATTCCGCTGCGCCTCGATTCCTCTTCGCGCCGAACGCCCTAGATCATTTTTCGGAATTCGGCTTCGGTCACGACGCGCACGCCGAGCGATTTCGCTTTCTCCAGCTTGCTTCCGGCCTCTTCGCCCGCGAGAACGAAGCGCGTTTTTTTGCTAACGCTGCCACTCACTTTACCGCCGCGCGCCACGATCATCTCCGCGATTTCATCGCGCGGCTGACTCAGTGTGCCGGTAATCACCCACGTCGTTCCTTTGATTTGATGCGCGGAATCTTCCCGCGGTTTTCTCTCGCTCTTGAATTGCAAACCCGCCGCTCGCAATTTCTCGATCATCTGCCGATTTCCGGGCTCGGAGAAAAAATCGTGGATGCTTCGTCCCACCACTTCGCCCACGTCGGGAATTCGCTGTAGTTCTTCGATCGAGCTTTTCATGATCGCCTCCAGATCGGGAAAGTGATCGGCCAGCGCGCGGGAGGCGCTCACGCCAACATGCAGAATTCCAATGCCGAAAATGAGCCGCCAGAGCCGGCGCGATTTACTGCGCTCGATTGCGTCGATCAAATTGTTGACGCTCTTTTCGCCCATGCGCTCCAGCTCGTTCAGCGCCTTGGCGTCGAGCTGATAGATGTCGCTAATGTCGCGGAGCAGTTTGTTCTCGACTAACTGCCCAACCAGCGCTTCGCCCAGTCCTTCGATATCCATCGCACCGCGTGAGGCGAAATGCTCGAGACGTCGCCGCAATTGCGCGGGACATTGACTGTTCACGCAGCGAACCGCGACTTGCCCTTCGTCTTTAACGACGAGGCTTTCACACTCCGGACATTTTTTCGGCATGCGGAATTTTTTTTCGGCGCCGGTGCGAAGATCCGTGCGCACGCTCACTACTGCTGGAATGACTTCGCCCGCCTTTTCAATGACGACGACATCCCCGATGCGGATATCTTTGCGTGCGATCTCTTCCTCATTGTGCAACGTCGCGCGTGCGACGCGGCTGCCTCCCACAATTACCGGTTCGAGCGCGGCGACTGGCGTGAGAGTGCCAGTGCGGCCGACCTGAATCAGGATGTCATGCAAACGCGTTTCGACGCGTTCCGTTTCGTATTTGAACGCAATGGCCCAGCGTGGCGACTTCGCGGTGAACCCAAGACTTTCCCGTTGCGCAAATGTATCGACTTTCACGACCGCGCCATCTGTTTGATAGGAAAAATCGTGACGGACACGATCGAGTTCGTGAATCGCGCGCAGGATTTCTTCGACCGACTCGGCCAGCCACCAGCGTTCGCTGCATGGCAGTCCGAGCTTCTTCAGGAAAGCGAAAAGCTCCGAGTGTTTTTCGACCGCAACTCCCTCGATCACACCCGTGCCATAAAACACAATTCCGAGGGGACGTTGCGCGGCGATGGCCGGGTCGAGTTGTTTCAGCGAGCCGGCGGCGGCATTACGTGGATTCGCAAATTCAGGCAGGCCCGCCTTTGTTCGCTCCGCGTTCAATCTCGCGAAGCCGCGTTTGTCCAGAAACGCTTCGCCGCGCACTTCCAGCACCTCTGGCGCATCACTCGTTAGGCGCGCTGGCACCGAGCGGATCGTGCGAATGTTTTGCGTGATGTCATCACCGACGTTTCCGTCACCGCGCGTCGCCGCATAACGCAGCTCGCCTTTTTCGTAGAGAAGCGAAACCGCTACGCCATCCACTTTCGGTTCGATCACGACCGGGATTTCTTTGTTCGGCAGCAGACGCTCCATGCGCCGATAAAAATCCGAGACCTCTTCCTCCGAATAGGTGTTGTCGAGACTGAGCATCGGAACGCGATGCGTGATTTGTGCAAACGCCTTGAGCGGCTTGCCGCCGACTCTTCGCGTCGGCGAATCGGGAGTCGCGATCTCTGGAAAACGTTTTTCGAGATCGGAAAGCTCACGATACAATTCATCGTATTCGCGGTCGCTGATCGTTGGCGCGGCTTCTTCGTAGTAACGGCGATTATGCTCCTCGATTTCGCGCCGCAACTGCGCCGAGCGCTTTGCTGCTTGCGCGTCATCCCCGATCATGGTGCATGATATAGGCGACGAAACCCTCGGCAATGGAACGCCACGACAAAATTCTCGGCGTGGAAGGCGGCGGCACAAAAACCGCCTGGGTCGTGGTTACACGCGAGGACAATCAGCTGCGCCTTCTCGATGAGGGAAGGCTCCCGCCGTCGAATTTTCGGCTGACCACGCCGGAGCGTTTGCGTGCGCTCTTTCGTCAACTGCCGCAGCAAGTCGATCGCGTCGGGATTTTTCTGGCCGGTTGCGCCACGGATGAAGATCGACGTGGCCTAACGACTTTGTGCGCGGAAATTTGGCCGGACGCGAAAATCATTGTCGGGAGCGATCGCGCTTCCAATCTGGCGGCAGCGCTGGCTCACGGCGATGGCATTGCGGTGAATGCCGGGACCGGCGCCTCGGTGACAGGCCGTCGCGGCGAACACATCGAAAAAGCGGGCGGCTGGGGCCACATTTTAGGCGACGCCGGCGGCGGCTATTTCATTTCCTTGGAAGCGCTCCGTTTGGTTTTGCGCGAATACGATTTGCATCGCGGCGAAGCGAAATTTACGGCGAACATTTTGCGCGCGCTTGCTCTGAACA
>JBDUCP010000146.1:0-4571 GCA_040003405.1 Verrucomicrobiota bacterium | reverse complement strand
TGTAGAGCGTGTCGTGCTCGATCGATTTCATCGCGTTCGGATTCGATTTGTAACTGGTGCCGGGCACGACGCCGAAATAACCGTTTTCTGGATTCACCGCATACAAACGGCCATCGCGAATCTGCATCCAGGCAATGTCGTCGCCGATGGTCGTGATCTTCCAGCCTTTGAAATGCGCGGGCGGAATTAGCATGGCAAAATTTGTTTTGCCGCATGCGCTCGGGAAGGCCGCGGCCACGTAATGCTTGCGGCCTTCGGGGGATTCGACGCCGAGAATCAACATGTGTTCGGCGAGCCAGCCTTGCTGGCGCGCGAGATACGAACCGATTCGCAGCGCCAAACATTTCTTGCTCAACAAAACATTACCGCCGTAACCCGAGCCGACGGAGATGATCGCGTTGTCCTGCGGGAAATGGCAGATCCAGCGCCGGTCCGGATTCACATCGAGGAGCGAATGCACGCCGCGATTCCATTCGCCATTTTTGCTCCCTTCGAGCCGCTTCACCGCGACGGAGCCCATGCGCGTCATGATCCGCATGCTTAGGACGACGTAGATAGAGTCGGTGATCTCGAAGCCCACTTTTGCCAGCGGCGAATCGGGCGGCCCCATGATGTAGGGAATGACGAACATCGTCCGGCCCTTCATCGCGCCTTTGAGCATGCCGTTGAGTTTTGCGTAAGTCTCAGCGGGCTCGCCCCAATGATTCGTCGGGCCAGCTTCTTCTTTTGTCGGTGTGCAGATGAGGGTGAACTGTTCGACCCGCGCGACGTCGTTCGGGTTCGAGCGATGTAAATAGGAGCCGGGCAGTTTCGTTTCGTTCAACTTCTGGACGACGCCTTGCTTTTGCGCCTCGCCTAACAAGTAGTTGTTCTCCTCCTCCGAACCGTCGCACCAGAGAATATTTTCGGGCGCGGTGAGCTGCGCTACCTCCTGCACCCAGCTGAGCACCGCTTGATTGGTTGGCTTGCTGTCCCCGATGCCGCTCGGCGGCGAGATGGCTGGCGCGATGTTATCCATAAATTGCACAGCAACCGTCATTCCCAAACGGTGCGAGGGATTTCTATTTTCGCTGGTTCAATCGCTTCTCCAAGCAAATTTTAGTGCCGACGTTCCGAACGGCGCTTGCGCGAAATCATCGCGCACACTTAATTGAAGGCATGTTCGGGGTCCAGACCTCCGATGATTATCAGCCGGTGACATGGATGGGGCGCTATCCGGTGCATGTCACCACGCTGCTCGTCGGCATTCACGTATTCACGGCGGTGGTGGCCTGTTTTCTCGGCGGCGCGGGCATTCTCGGGCATCTCACTTTCGACAGCGCGCTCGTCTGGCAACGCGGCGAAGTCTGGCAACTCGCGACCTACGCTTTTGTCCACTCACCCTCGGCCCTGCTCTGGTTCGCGATCGAGATGTACATGCTGTTTGCCTTCGGACGCGAAGTGGAACGCTTCATCGGCCGCCGCGCTTTCATCCTTCTCTACCTCCTATTGCTCCTCGCTCCGACTTTGCTCTTGTCGATCTGGGGATTGTCGCAACGCGTCGGCCTCGCCGGATCGCCTGCGTTGCACTTCGGCATTTTCATCGCGTTCGCCGCCATCTATCCAAATGTCGAGTTGCTCCTGCGCATCATGGCGAAATGGATTGCGCTGACGCTGGCCGCCATTTCCACGCTGCAATTGCTCGCATTTCGCGACTGGTCAGGGATGGCCGTGCTTTGGGTGAGCATTCTCGCGGCGTTCGTTTTTGTCCGAATGCACGGCGCCGGACCTGACTTCGCCTGGTGGGGCAACGTTAAAGCGCGCTGGCAGCCAAAACCGAAATTTCAAGTCGTGCCGCGAGTCAGTCCGCGGCGCGTCGTCGAGCCGGAAGATGTGCACGATTCCATCGATCCGGTGTTGGATAAAATTTCGAAGCAGGGCATCAACAGCCTGACGGCAGCGGAGCGGCGGGCACTGGATCGTGCTCGGAATCGTCTCCTGAAAAATTCGAAGTGAGCGGACGCGCCGAGGGGCGCGAGGCCCGTTTACGAATCAGTGTGGTGGTCCCTTCCTGGCACGACGCTGAAAATCTGGCGACGCTGTTACCGCGTCTGTCTCAAATCGAGCGCGTGGCGGAAATCATCGTCGTCGATGCTTCCGGCGACGACGGGGCTGAACCGATCGCGCTTTCCGGCGGCGCGACATTCATCACTTGCTCCGCGCCTAATCGCGGCGAGCAAATGAACCTGGGTGCAGCTGCCGCTACTGGCGATGTGATTGTCTTCCAACATTCCGACACGCTACTCGATGAGGCGCATCTTGCCGCGATCGAAGCGGCCTTGTCCGATGCGGAAATCATCGGCGGCGCATTTTTCAGAAAGTTCGATGGCCGTCATCCACATTTGATGTGGCTAGAATCCGCCGCGCGTTTTTTGAGCCAGCACGGCGGGACGCTTTACGGCGACCAATCAATTTTTGTGCGGCGAGAGGTCTTCAAAAAATTGGGCGGCTTCGCGAAAGTTCCATTGATGGAGGATGTCGAATTTTCGCGCCGTCTGCGTGCAGCCGGAAAAATTGCTGTGCTCGATCCACCGGTCCAATCCTCCGCGCGCCGTCATCTGCGCAAAGGCGTTTGGCGTACGACCATTCAAAACGGATTGTTCATTGTGCTCTACCAATGTGGCGTCTCGCCGCACCGCCTGCACCGCTGGTACTACGTTACTCGACCAACAGCGCGCCCGCGCGAAGCAGTTCGGTAAGCTCCTCCCCGCTCGCAGCACTCATGAGCGCGTCACGTCGCGGTTTGTCTTTCACCACACGCGCCAACGCACCGACACAAACAAGATAATCGTTCACCATGCGTTGCGGCACGCCGACCAAAAAAATCAGGTGCACGCGTTCTTTCGATTCTCCGAAACGGATGCCGGCCGTGCTTCGACCGATTCCTAAAATGATGCGCTTCACCAGATCCGTCCGCGCATGTGGGAACGCCACGCCCTCGCCGGTGTTGGTAGAACTGCGCCCTTCGCGTTCCATCACCGCGTCGGCAAATTCGTAATAGTTTTCGAGATGTCCGTGGTCGCGGAACAACTGCGCGATTTCCAAAATCGCTTCGCCTTCCGTGGTCGCGCTCAGTTCCACGGAGACGAGATGCGGATCGAGAGTTTCTGAGAGCAGTGCGGACATGACAGAACAGGATTGATTGGATTGACGGGCTAGTCCGAGTTATCGAATTATCCAGCGACTCGTGGCAACTCAAAACAATCCCGGCGGGCTAAGTGAAGAAGCGACCATCTCGCTGCAAAAGAGCCTTTACGATCCGGGCTATGTCAACGCCATGTCGCATTTTTATCGCGGCGAGCTCGGGCGCATCATGGTCTGGCGGCAGCGGCTCGATATCACGACAAATTGGGCGATCACGAGCAGCACCGCCATCATCACGATTGCGTTTTCCAATCGCGAAGTCCCGCACATCATTTTCTTTTTCAATCTCGCGATCGTCTGGGTGATGCTTTGGATCGAATCGCGCCGCTACCGTTTTTATGACGCTTTTCGCGCGCGCGTGCGCATGCTGGAAGCGCATTTTCTCGTTCCGATGGTGATGGAAAATCGCGACATGCTTCAGGGCGAATGGAAGAAGCTCGTCTGCGAAGATCTGATTTTGCCTTCGTTCAAGATCAGCAAACTCGAAGCGGTCGGGCGGCGTTTGAAACGCAACTACGTTTTCATTTTCGTCCTCATTTTAATCGCGTGGGTGACGAAGATTTTCCTGCATGGTCCGACGTCGATGAATAGCGTTCTCGATTTTTACCATGCCCTAAGAGTCGGACACATTCCGTCGTGGTTTGTAGCCGGCGTCTTTGTCGGCACATTCGTTTTGGTTATCGCGATCACAATTTATGTCGGCAAGAAAACCGTCGGCGAAGTTTCGGAATTCCGCGCGCACCGTTCGCTCTGGCGGATATGAGCGCGTCTTTTGAGAAGTTGCGCGAAATTGTCGCGCAGTTGCGCGGGCCCGGCGGGTGTCCGTGGGATCGCGAGCAAACCAACGCGTCGCTGGTTCCCAAGCTGGTGGAAGAAGTCTACGAAGTCGTCGCTGCAGTACAAGACGCGGACGACATAAATTTTTGCGAGGAGCTCGGCGATGTGTTGTTGCTTGTCGTGATGCACGCCGAAATCGCGCGCGAGCAGAAGCGCTTCGATATCGACAACGTCATCGAAGTTGTCACGGCGAAATTAATTCGGCGGCACCCACACGTTTTCGGGACGAGCGAAGTACGAGATTCCACTGGAGTCGTTAGGCAATGGGACGCAATCAAGCTCGAGGAGAAAACGAATCGGCGAAAAAGTTATCTGGATGAAGTCGGCGCAGCGCTCCCGGCGTTGATGCGCGCGCAAAAAGTGCAAAGGAAAGCGGCTCACGTGAATTTCGACTGGCCCAACGAGCGAGACGTCATCGCGAAGGTGGAGGAAGAACTGGCTGAAACCAAGGAAGCGATCGAGTCGCAGAACCGAGAGGCGGTGGCGGATGAAATCGGTGATCTTTTATTTGCCGCAGTCAATCTCGCGCGGAAACGCGGTTTGGATGCGGA
>JBDUCP010000016.1:0-15513 GCA_040003405.1 Verrucomicrobiota bacterium | reverse complement strand
TTGTGACATCTTTGAAATTATTTTCACAATTTCGCGCGCGATAATTTTTTTGGACGCGCGCGGAATTTTCCTGGATGCGCCATCGCGGAAGAAAATCGTCACCGAATTTTCGTCGCTTTCCATTCCACTGTCGCTACCGCTCACATCGTTCGCGACGATCGCATCGCAATTTTTCGCCACGAGTTTTGCGCGCGCGTGTTTTTCCAAATCATGCGTCTCCGCCGCGAAGCCGACCACGAGATAAGCGCGATTTATTTTTGCGAGCGAAAGCAAAATATCGCGCGTCGGAATTAATTTCAGCGCGAGAGAAGTTTTTCGTTTCTTCATCTTTCGCGGCGCGTACACCGCCGGTTTGTAATCGGCAACGGCGGCGCACATCACGAGCACGTCGCAGTTGCGGACGGCACGATGCACCGCCCCGTAGAGTGCATCGGCGGTTGTGATCGAAATAAATTTTGCGGACGCCGGCGGCGGAAGATTTACCGGGCCGGAAATGAGCGTCACGCGGTGACCGGCGGCAAGCACGGCTTGCGCGATCGCGTAACCCATTTTGCCAGAAGAGCGATTGCTGAGAAAGCGAACTGGATCAATCGCTTCGCGCGTGGGTCCCGCGGTGACGACAAATCTCACGCGATCAAATTATCCTGGCGGCGCAGCAAAAGTTCCGCGCGGAACGCGATGTCATCGACTTTCCACAAACGCCCAACGCCTTCATATCCGCACGCCAGCATTCCTTCTTCCGGTCCGATAAATTCGGCGCCGCGCGCTTTTAGCTTCTTCACGTTTTCCTGCGTCGCAGGGTGCTCCCACATTTTTCCATTCATCGCCGGCGCGATGAGAATTGGCGCGCGCGTGGCGAGAGCGATAGCCGTAAGCGCATGGTTGGCGAGTCCGTGTGCTAACTCGGCGATGACGTGCGCGGTGGCCGGCGCGATGACGAGAAGATGTGCGCGATCGGCCAGCTCGATGTGACCGGGTCGCCAGTTTTCTTTTTCGTCGTAGAAGCTGGTCGTGACCGGATTTTTCGAAAGCGTCTGCAGCGTGAGCGGCGTAATGAATTCAACGGCATCGCGCGTCATCACGACGAAAACATCGTGCCCTTGTTTGACGAGTAGGCTTGCCAGTTCCGCGGACTTGTAAGCGGCGATCGAGCCGGTGACCCCAAGCACGATCGTCTTTTTGTTTTCAGACATGGCCGATAATCAGTGCAAGGAAAGGCGGCGGCTCAAGTAACGTTCCGCGCCGACGATGTGGCGGAATTTTTGCAAATCCTCTTCCATCGATTTGCTGATGATGGTGTAGCGATAATTGCGCCAGAGTTTCATCTCGCGCGCCGCGGTTACGATGCGCGAATCGATTTGCTCGGCCGTTTCGGTGCCGCGTTTCGTTAGGCGCCGCCGCAGCTCGTCAAGATCCGGCGGCATGATGAAGACATCGCACAGCGCCTGCTGAATCAGTTGATCCTCGAAATTTCGGATGGTGGCGGCGCCTTGAATATCGATGTCGATCAAAACATCAATGCCGTTGCGCAAACTGACGGCGAGAGGTTTGTGCAGCGTGCCGTAATAATGCTCGTGCACTTTGGCGTGCTCCAAAAATTCGCCCGCTTCCATGCGCGCAAAAAAATCGGGTTCGGAAAGAAAATGATAATCTTCCCCATCGATCTCGCCGGCGCGGGGCGCGCGCGTCGTGCACGAAACGGAGTAAACAAAATCGGGCGTCTGCCGCAACGCGTCACAAATTGTAGTCTTGCCCGCGCCAGAAGGAGCGGAGATGACAAAGAGAATTCCGGTCCGCGTGAATTGATTACTCAAGGTTTTGGATTTGCTCGCGAATTTTCTCCAGCTCCGCTTTGCAGGCGACGACGTGCTGGGAAATGACAGCATCATTCGATTTGGCGCCAAGGGTATTCAACTCGCGCGAAATTTCCTGCGTGATGAATTCCAGCGTGCGGCCAACCGGTTCGTTCTTGCGCAGGTGATGCGCAAACTGCGCGAGATGACTTTCCAGCCGCGTCAATTCCTCCGAGACATCGGAGCGATCGGCAAAGAAGGTGATTTCCTTGAGCAAACGTTCGTCATCGACCGCGAGATTCAGTCCCGCTTTCTCGATGCGCTCCAGCAACGCGCCTCGATATTTTTTAACGACATCGGGATAAAGCGCGCGGACTTCTTTGATCTCTTGGCGCAGAACTTTCAGGCGGTGGATCAAATCCTTCGCGAGATGTTTGCCTTCGCGTTCGCGCATTTTGATCAGCTCGGCCAGCGCCGCGGCCAGGGCGCGTTGCAGCGCGGGCCATGCTTCCTCGGCATCGATGGCGTGCTCGGGGAAATGCATCACGCCCGGCGCCTGCAAGAGGGTACCGATCGTGATCTCGCCGGCCGCATTCAATTCTTTTTGCAACGTCAGCATTGCTTCGTGATAGGACCGAGCGAGCGCGGTATCGAGCGCGAGAGGACGGGCGTTGTTCACGGCGCCCTGGCACGACACAAGGACATTCATGCGGCCGCGAGAAATTTTCTCGTTAATGACCTGGCGGATGCGCGGCTCGAGTTCGGCGAGATCGCGCGGCAGGTTAATAACGATATCGCTCTGTTTTCGATTTACGGAATGCAGCTCCACGCTGAACTTCGCGCCGCCCTGGTCCTCTTCGCCGCGGCCGTATCCGGTCATGCTTCTCACGAGCGGTGATTTTGGAGTTTAGATTTTGGATTGCCAGAGTTTTGTGTCCGCGCGGAAATGAGCGTCGTCAAAGCGCGCCGATGCGGAGATGGCAATGCGACCGATTCGAGGTCGGGCAACGAGAACCAACGTTCGCATCTTTTTTGTTTCCGCACCGATGCGGGAAAAACCGCGAGCGTGATGCGATGATGCGTGAACGGGAATTGCGAGACGTGAAGTGCGGGCGCGCTCGTGCGCGCTCGTGCGCGGCGCGGCAGAATCCACAAGCCGCGCCAGCGCGTCTGCGATTGCTCGAGCAAAATGCGGCCGTCGTGAAAAATGAAATCGTGATGCTCGCGGCAATGCTCGAGTGAAGGCCGTGGTTTTTTGCGCGGCAGTTCCACTGGATTCGGCGCGCGACAAAATTTTCTCACCGGACAGATGGGGCACTGCGGAACGCGTGGCCTGCAGACGAGCGCGCCAAGATCCATCATGGCGGAGTGATGCGACGCGGGCGCGTGAGGCGGCAAAAGCTCCGCGGCGTGATGCCACAGATTTTCGCAGCCCTTGCTTGTGTCGATCGGTTCCTGCATGCCAAACAGACGCGCGATGACGCGAGCGATGTTTGCTTCGACCAGCGGGACGGATTGATTGAAGGCGAAGGCGGCGACGGCATTGGCGGTGTAGCGGCCAATGCCGGGAAGGCCGCGCAATTCCGCTGGATCACGCGGAAACGGACCGCCTTGGCGATGAATCGTTTTAGCGAGCGCGTGCAGATTACGCGCGCGAGCATAGTAGCCGAGACCCTGCCAGGCATGCAGAACTTCGCGCTCCGAGGCAGCGGCGAGCGTCGCCAAATCGGGGAAACGCCGCAGCCACTCTTTATAATAAGAGAGGACGGTGGCGACCTGCGTTTGCTGCAGCATGAATTCGGAGACGAGAATGGCGTAAGGGTCGGTCGTGCGACGCCAGGGAAGGTCGCGTCCGTTTTCCCGATACCATGCGAGGAGCGCGCGGCGGAAGGCGGCGGGTCGCGAAAGAGAATTCACGTTGATGGGGAAACGTCCAACGTCCAACGTCTAACGTCCAACGCTGCGTTGGTTGCGCAGAATGAATTCTTATACTCATCCGCTTTCCGCTGAGCAGGCAGCGAAACTGCGCGCCCTGCTGACAACGCTCGGTTTTGACTTTGCCCCGAAGTCTTACACGATTTTTTTTGCGCAGAAAAATAAACTGAGCGTGGCGGTTTACGAGAAAGGGCCAAAGGTTTTGCTCCAGGGCAAGGGCATCGAAGAGTTCGTGCAGTTCGAGCTCGAACCGAAAATTTTGGAAGAAGCGAAGCTCGGCTACGAGGAGGTGCATGCGCCGGAAATGTTCCAACCGCACTTCGGCATCGATGAAAGCGGAAAGGGCGATTTTTTCGGGCCGCTCGTCATCGCCGGTGTGTATGTCGATGCGGCAATTGCGCGGAAATTTCTCGACGCGGGAATTCAGGACAGCAAACGAATCGGATCGGATGCGCGGATTCGCGCGCTGGCAAAAATTATCCGGACAACGGCGGGCGTAGTGGCGGATGTCGTTTCGATCGGGCCGGAACGCTACAACGACCTGTACGAAAAATTCGGCAACTTGAACAGCTTGTTAGGCTGGGGTCACGCGCGCGTGATCGAAAACTTGCTGGCGAAAAAGCCAGGATGTCCGCGCGCGTTGTCGGATAAATTTGCGGACGCGCGGGTGATCGAGCGGGCTTTGCTTAAGCGCGGCCAGGAGATCAAGCTGGAACAGCGCACGAAAGCGGAATCGGATCTGGCAGTCGCGGCGGCGTCCATTCTGGCGCGCGAAGCTTTTATCGATTGGCTGGATCGCCGCGGACGGGCGCTGGAGTTGAAACTGGGGCGCGGCGTTTCCGAGCCGATCAAACAGGCGGGGAAGAAACTTGTGGAAGCGCACGGCCCGGGGATTCTGCGGACGCTCGCGAAAGTTCATTTTCGCACCGCCCACGAGATCGCGCCGGAGAGTTTTG
Organism: Verrucomicrobiota bacterium; assembly: GCA_040003405.1. GTDB lineage: Bacteria > Verrucomicrobiota > Verrucomicrobiia > Chthoniobacterales > UBA10450 > JBDUCP01. The sequence goes on along the minus strand of JBDUCP010000016.1, from coordinate 10,829 downwards.
CGGCGCCACCGCCTCGGCGGGAATGGAGAAAATAACGCGGCCGTAGGACTGCGGGCAAGCCACCTGCTTTTAGATTTCGGGCGCGCGGTGGCACGCCGGCGGAAGGAATTGACCCCTGCCATTCGCTAATTTTATTGCGATTCTTCCCCCCACGCGAGGTGCGGCGCACGATTTATTTATGAATTATGTCCAAGTTAACAAAAAGAGACATCGTGGTGGCGATCAGCAACCAGACCGGAATGGTGCAACAGGAAGTGTTCGATGTGGTCCAGCGCACGCTCGATCATATTACCAACAGCCTGGCCAATAACGTCGCGGTCGAGCTCCGAAATTTTGGCGTCTTTCAACCGCGACTGACCAAGCCGCGCGTGGGCCGCAATCCGAACCAGCCGGGAAGCAGCTTCGTCATTCCCGCCCGGGCGACGGTAAAATTCAAGGCGGGCAAGATCATGCGTCAGCGAGTGGAGAAGCTTTCGCGGGAGCTGAAGGAAGCGGCCGAAAAAAAATCGGAGTCGCGCGACGCAGCGGGCGAAGCCACCTGATCCCGCCTGGCGTATTCGTTAGGCCGGGCTCACCGGCTCCTCGCAGAGGAGGTTCTGGATTGATTCTTCCAGCCGATCAAAGTTGATCGGTTTCGTCAGGTGCTCGGAAAAGCCGGCGTTCTTCGCGCGATTGACATCTTGATCCATGCCAAATCCGCTCAGTGCGATCCCGCGTAATCCTTTACTCGCCCGCAACTCCTGCATCAGCTCAAAGCCCGAGCGGTCGGGCAGCCCGATGTCGCTGATGACGAGGTCGAATTCCTCGTGTTGCGTCCGCTCTACCGCCTCGTCGGCCGTGTGCGCGAGCGTGACGCGATAACCGCGGCGCTCCAGCATCATCTTCATGCCGGTGCAGGTATCCACGTGATCGTCGACGACCAAAAGACGACGGTGTGAAACATCGGCAATGCTCGTTTTATTCGTATCTTTCCCGGGCCCTTCCTGGGCAGCGGTCGCGGGCGTCTCGATGGTAGCAAGCTCCACCCTGAAGGTGGAGCCCCGATCCTTTCCGTGGCTCTCGGCCCGGATCGTTCCGCCATGGGCTGTCACCATTGCCTTTGAAATAGCGAGCCCGAGACCAAGTCCACCGAACTGGCGCGTGATCGAGCTTTGCCCCTGTTCGAAAGCGCTAAAGATCTTATCGAGCGCATCGCGTTCAATACCGATGCCGGTGTCGGTTATGCGCAGCTCGATCGTACTCGCCGAAGGGTTCGACGTTTCGACCACAATGCGTCCTTTGGATGGAGTGAATTTCACGCTGTTCTTGAGCAGATTCCAAAAGACTTGCTGCAAGCGGGCCGGATCGCCCTCCACATAAGAACGCTCGGCCCGGAAACGAAACTCAATCTTGAGGTCCTTGGCGATGATTTCCTCGCGAGAAATCTCATACGCGCGCTGCAAAATTTCGTGCAGGTTAACCGTCTCCACGCTGAGTTGAAGTTTCCCTTTGGAGATGCGCGTCACGTCGAGCAGATCGTCAATCAAGCGTGCTTCCAGTTCCACATTGCGGCGGATCACCTCCAGCGCCCGGCGCACTTCCGGCGTGTCCGGCCCGTGCGCTTCCAGCTCCTCGACCATGGCGATGACGGGTGAAAGCGGGTTGCGCAATTCGTGCGAGAGCAGGGCGAGAAACTGGTCCTTCGCGGCGTTTGCGCCGATCAATTCCTGCCGCAGTGTGACATCGCGCGTTTTGTCTTCCACCAGATAGAGCACACCCTGGGTGCGCTGCTCCGCGCCTTGCAGCCGCAGCAGATTCACATTCACGAAATGCGTCATCCCGCTTAAATCGGTGAACGGCTCTTCGACCAATTGGAAGGGTGCGCCAAGCGTCAGCACCTTTTCAATCGCTTCCGCGGGCGCGATTTTTACTTCATCATAGGTCGCGGTCTCGATGTCGCCGGCGGGTGCGAGCTGGCCGAAACGCTTCGCCATCTCGCCGAACGCCTCGTTAGCCGAAAGAAAATGCCGGGAGTCCGGATCGATCAAGGCGATGCCACTTGGCATGTTGGCCAGGATTTTTTCGTTGAAAATCACTTCACGCTCGAGCCGTTGCGCCGATTGCGCCTGCCGCTGCGCGAACCGCCCTGCCAGCCAGGCGGCCACCGCCGTCAAAACGACAAGCCACAACGCCGGGATCGCGATCTTATCCAAAAGGTCCTGCACTGGTTTGTAGGCGGCCGCCTTCGGTTGCTCCACGATCGTCGTCCACCCGGTCGCATCGATGGTGGTAAAGGAATAAAGATTTTCATTGCGCTCCAGGTGGCCGGTCTTGCTGGCGTGAATGGCCTGACTCACACTCTCAGCTGGCGGAGCGACGGTGCCGGTGTTGGGCGCAAACCCGCGCTCAAAAAGAGGGGTGCCCTGTTGATCGAGCACCTGGCAGATCGATTGGTCGGCAAAGTCGATCGACAAGAGCCGGCGGCCGATTCGTTCCACCAGCACCTGCACGGCGACATATCCCAGAGTGCTCCCATCCTTCGCACGCACCGCGCCCACGATGTTCGTCGCCATGCGGTTATCCGGCAATCGCGGGTGGACAGGCGACACATAGACGCCGGGCGTAGCCTGCGCGCCGTCGCGCCACAGGGAGGGCGACAAATCCTGCGACTCGGCGAGGGAGAGCGAGGGCAACGAGGCAATTAACCGGCCATCAGCCGCGGCGATAAACATGCCGTCGATCCGCGGTTGCGAATAATAAACGTCATTGAGCCATTGCTGCGCCGCTGCCGCCGGGTTGGGATCGGTGAATATTTTCACCACGCTAGGCTGCGTCTGATAGTACTCGATCACGCTGCCGGTGCGGCTGAGATCGTCCCCGATCAGGTGCGCGATTAAGTGCACAAACGTTTGCCGGTCGCGCAGGATTTTCGATTCCAGGGTGTTGGTCAGGATGGTGTAGGAAAACACCAGCATCAGAATCGACGGCACCCATCCCGCCAGCAGGATGGCGATGACGATATTAAACCGTTCGAAACGGCCGCGATCGCGCCGTTTCCAGCGCGCAAGAAAAGGGATCGAATTCGTCCAGGCCATCGCGGCGGGAAGCTCCGCTCTCTCCGTACGTCCGGCAAGGGTTAATGGCTCGCCGCGTCTGCGCTAGTCGCTCTTGGCGATCGCCAAATTCAACTCATGCGCCTGCGCGTGGAGCGATTTCACGTCAGGCGCGCTCATATTATCCGGCGGCGCCTGATCCAGCAGGGTGCGAATAGCGCCCACGCCGGTTCGCAGTTTTTCGAAGAGCGGGGCCTGCGCCAAAGCCGGCGGTAGCGTCTTCAGCTCGTCATTGAAATAATTAATCAAATCGGGTTGCCACAAGACAGCCGCGCGTTCCGGCGCGTACTGCGCTTCCACCGCGCCCGAGGTTATTTCCAAACCGCGCAGCCAACCGCCCAGGCTCACAAGGTGCGCCAGCTCCTGATCGCGCAGTTCCTTCATCGCTTGCTCCACATCAGTCTGCGTCTCGATCAATTCCTTTCGCATCGCCGGCCAATCGCCGCGCTTGCCCAGCTCCGTCAGGCTCGCGCTGTGCCGGATCACGCGATCGCCCACGCCGAGACTCTTGGCCTGCCGCAGCAGGACGCGGCCGAGGTCCTCCACCAGATTCTTCTTCTGCGATTGGACAATGAGGAACCCGTCCGCGATCAATCCGCCGAAGACGAGACCCATCTGCTCCCGGCTCGATTGGTTGCCTTGTGGAAACTCGCGTTTAAGCAAGTCGAAGGGCAGGGGCTTCAGATCGTCCAGTTGCTGGAAAATTTCCTCCACCGAAGGAGCTGTGAACGGGTTTACCCCGAGTTCCTCGCGCTCGTGACCCTTCGCGCTCACCTTATCCTGCGCCCGCAGTGCCGCACCGCTGAAAAGCGAAAGGAGCAATGTAATCACGAGGAAGCGGACGGCAGTCAAAGGATTCATTCCTCTTCTATTCGAGCCATCGCAGCCCGATGATCGCATGATGCCGCAGGAAAGGTCGAATCGCGATGCTCCACCGTGATCGTCAGCTTTGGCTTCATTCCCGCCAGCGCAGGTAACAGGTGATTGAGGACTTGCTCGGCCGTGGCTCGGAATTTCCGGCCACGCGCGCTCACCTTTAACCAGCCCGACTCATCGCGATAATAGCGCTCCGTGAAGTTACTGGTGCCAATCAAGATGACATAGCGGTCGTTGGTTAGTTTCATAAAAAGCGTTGCCAGGGTTAGTTGCGGATGAGGAAGACGACACTATTTACACTGACGAGCGTCCGTCGCACACGGGCGAACGGGCGACGGACGTTCGCTTCTGCGCGTCGCCATCTGAAGTGTGACAGGAGGCTGTCAGCCAAGAACCAAGCATCCGACGCGAAGCCGCGCTGGAACCCGCAAACCCATTTTTGATTTGACGCGCGGCGCGGAAACGGCATCATGCGCCCTGCCCCGAACGCTTTCGGGGCAGTTCTCTTAAAGCTGCTATGCACGGAAGCCTCGGCTCGATCATCTGGACGATTTGTTATTTAAGCGTTCTCATCGGTCTCTCCGCGTACGGGATTCACCGTTACGTGATCATTTATCTGTTCCTGAAACACCGCAAGCAGGCGACGCTGCCAGCCGGGCAATTCGCGCAATTGCCGAAGGTGACGGTGCAGTTGCCGATCTTTAACGAAATCTATGTGGTGGAGCGGTTGCTCAAGTCGGTGAGCGAGCTGGATTATCCGCACGATCTTTTGCAAATCCAGGTGCTGGATGATTCGACGGATGATACGCGGGAATTAACGGCGGCGTGCGTGGCGGAGCTGAAGGGACGCGGGTTCAATGTAGAGCTGCTGCACCGGATCGACCGGACGGGTTTTAAGGCGGGGGCGCTGGAAGGCGGGCTGGCGTCGGCGCAGAGTGATTTTGTTTGCATCCTCGATGCCGACTTCGTGCCGCAACCGGACCTGTTGCAGAAGACGATCCATTTTTTTACCGACCCGAAAGTCGGGATGATCCAGACGCGCTGGGGGCATCTGAACCGGCGCTATTCTTTGCTCACGCGGGTGCAGGCGATGGTCCTCGATGGTCATCTGCTGCTGGAGCAAACGGCGCGCAGCCGCAGCGGACGATTTTTTAATTTTAATGGCACTGCGGGTTTGTGGCGGCGCAGCTGCATCGACGAAGCGGGCGGCTGGCAGCACGATACGTTGACGGAAGATCTGGACTTGAGCTACCGCGCGCAGCTCGCGGGCTGGAAATTTATTTTCCTGCCGGATGTGATTACGCCGGCGGAGTTGCCCGTGGATATGAACGGCTTCAAGTCGCAACAGCATCGCTGGACGAAAGGCTCGGTGCAGACGTGCAAGAAATTGTTGCCGACGATCTGGCGCAGCCATCTTCCGCTCACCATCAAGATCGAGGCGACGGCACACTTAACTTCGAACTTCGCATACCTCCTGCTTGCTTGTTTATGTGTGCTCCTGCATCCCTCGAGCGGCGGCCCGCAACCGGGCTGGCTGCGCACGATCCTGCTGGACGTGCCGATCTTTATGACGGCGTCGGTCTCGGTGGCGGCGTTTTACATTTGCGCGCAGCGCGAATTGTATCCGCGCACCTGGATGAAGGAGATCTTGCTGTTGCCGGCTCTACTCGCGCTCGGCGTCGGGCTTTCCTTGAATAATGCGCGGGCGGTGCTCGAAGCGGTCTTCAATCATCAATCGGATTTTGCGCGCACGCCGAAATACGGGATCGAGCATCGCTCGCAATCCTGGCGCGCCTGCAAATACATGCCGCTCAAATCGCTGTTGCCGATCGCGGAGATGGCATTCGCGCTTTACTTCACCTACTTCGTCTGGTTCGCCATCGATCACGGGCAATATCTTTCCGTGCCGTTTCTGGTCATGTTCCAGATCGGTTTCTTCTACGTTTCCTTGTCGTCGATCGGACAATGGTTTCCGCGTATGGCGCTGGCCGCTCCGCGCGCGGAGGTGACAATTCCCGCGTGACAAAGATTTCATCCGTCGTAACAGGTTCATGATGTTTCGCGCCGCGTGTCTCCTCCTCGCGTTCTGGGCGATGTCGCCCCTGCTGCGCGCCGAAGGGCCCAACCGTCTCATCGTGAGCGTGCGCGACCAGAAATTGATGATCGTGGCCAACGGGGCGAAGCTCGCCACCTATCCGGTCTCGACCTCCAAGTTCGGTCTCGGCGATGATTGGGGGCGAATGACGACGCCGCTCGGGTTTTTGCAGGTGGCGGAAAAGATTGGCGATCACGCGCCGGTCGGAGCCGTCTTTCGCAATCGCCGGTTCACGGGCGAAATAATCAAGCCGAATGCGCCCGGGCGCGATCCGGTGATCACGCGCATCATCTGGTTACGCGGACTCGAGGCGGCCAATGCGCATGCTTTTAAGCGTTGCATTTACATTCACGGAACGCCGGAGGAGAAATTCATCGGGAGACCGGCCAGCTACGGCTGCATCCGCATGAAATCCAGCGACGTCACGGCACTCTACGATCAGGTGCCGCTGGGAGCGGTGGTGGAAATTGTGCAGGATAAATTGCCGAAGGTGCCAAAAGCTCCGAAGGGCACCATCTTCACTATGGAAGCGCCGCAGCCAAATCCCGCGCCGGAAAAAATGGATGAGCCAAAAGCGCCGGAAAAGACATCTGTGCCGACGGTTCGCAAGAATGCTGCTCCCGCGGAAGAACCGCACCTTGGCCGCGGCGCGTAGTTGCGTTGCTTGACACACTGGCGCGTCGCCGCGAGCCTCCACGCTCACAAAATTTCAGGTTCAAAAAATGGCTAACACAAAATCCGCCGGGAAACGCGCGCGCCAGACGGCCAAGCGCTCGTTGCGCAATCAACGAGTCCAAACCCGCTTGCGCAAAATGCAAAAAGGCATCACTACCGCCGGCGTTAAACCGGAGGTCAAAGATGTGCGCGCCATGATTTCCGCCATCGATAAAGCAGCCAAGCGCGGTATCATCCACAAGAATGCGGCCAACCGCCGCAAGGCGCGATTAAACAAGTCGCTCGCGAGCGTTCCCACCGCGTAGCGGTTTATCGTCCTGCGCGAGCAGGAGCGGAGTAAGAAGAGGATTGCATATCTTGCAGGAAGGATAAAATTCAGGCCGATGATTCCCGCTCTTCTTCTCATTCTCGCTGTGGTCGGCTATCGGATCGTGACCGGGCTCGCCATTATTTCCGGTTCGACCTGGCTCTCGAACTTCGCGCCGCTCGCCGCGATCGCGCTCTGCGCGGCCGCTTACTTCCCGGCGAAATACAAATTCACTGTCCCGATGATCGCACTCTTGGTTTCGGACATCGTGCTGAACAGTCATTACGGCTTTTCGCTCTTCAGCCCCTTCGTTGTCTCGCATTATCTTGGCTTCGCGTTGGTGGGTGGTCTCGGATTGCTCTTGCGCAATCGCCCCTCTCTCAAGACGCTGCTGCCCGCGTCGATCGCAGCATCGGTCGTCTTCTACGTGGTCACGAACGCGGTCTCGTGGCTCTTCGATCCCGGTTACGTGAAAAACTTCGCTGGATTGATCCAGGCGCTCACCGTTGGTTTGCCAGCTTACAGCGCCACGCCGACCTGGATGTTTTTCCGCGCCTCGCTCGTGAGCGATCTCTTCTTCACCTTGCTCTTCGTCCTTTGCATGAATCTGGGCCGGAGCCCGGAACGCGGGCGCGCCTCGGCCGCATTGCCTCGCCCCGTTTAAACCGGCCATGCAGGCGCCGGAGCAACGCGACGAAGTCGAGATGCTCGCACTGATGCTGTTGATCCGGCGTTTCGAGGAGCGCGCGAGTCAACAATATCAGGCGCAGAAAATCGGCGGCTTCTGCCATCTTTACATCGGACAGGAAGCGGTCGTGGTCGGCGCCATCGCCGCCACGCGACCGGACGATTACATTATCACCGCGTATCGCGATCACGCGCATGCGCTCGCGCGGGGCACGAGCGCGAATGCCTGCATGGCGGAGCTTTTCGGCAAAGCGACCGGTTGCTCGCGGGGCCTTGGGGGCTCGATGCATTACTTCGATCGCGAGCATCACATGTATGGCGGGCACGCCATCGTCGGCGCGCACGTGCCGCTGGCCGTGGGGATGGCCTTCGCTTCGAAATATCGCGAGGAGGATCGCGTCACGCTCTGTTTTTTTGGCGACGGCGCGATCAACCAGGGAGCATTTCACGAAGCGCTCAATCTCGCCGGCCTCTACAAACTGCCGATCATTTTCATCTGCGAAAACAATTTGTTCGCCATGGGCACCAGTGTGGAGCGCTCGACCTCGCTGAAGGAAATTGTCGATCGCGCGGAAGGTTACGACATGCCGGGAACCGTGATCGACGGGATGAATTTTCGCGAGGTGCGCGACAAACTTTCGGAGATCATCGAACCGATCCGCCAAGAGCCGCACCCGGCTTTTGTCGAGATACGCACCTATCGTTACCGCGGCCATTCCATGTCTGATCCGGCCAGTTATCGCACCAAGGAACAGCTCGAAAAATTTCGGCTCGACGATCCGATCACGCGATTGCGCGCGCAGTTGACGCGGGAAGAAAAAGTGACGAACGAGCGCTTCGACCAGATGGACAAGGAGGCGAAGAAGACTGCCCTGACCAGCGTGAAATTTGCCGAGGAAAGTCCCGAGCCTCCGCTGGAAAAACTCTACGATTACACCTATGCGAATGGAGCCAGCGCGTGAGAGAAATCACTTATCGCCAGGCTCTCAACGAAGCGCTCGCTGAGGAATTGGCGCGCGATCCAAATGTTTTTTTGCTGGGCGAAGAAGTGGCCGAATACAACGGCGCTTACAAAGTGAGTCAGGGTTTGCTCGAACGTTTCGGGCCGAAGCGGATCATCGACACCCCGATCAGCGAAAATGGATTTGCCGGCATGGGTGTGGGCGCGGCGATGGTTGGACTCCGGCCCATCGTTGAGTTCATGACCTTCAGTTTTTCACTTGTCGCCTTCGATCAGGTCGTAAACAACGCGCCGAACATGCTCACGATGTCGGGAGGCCAGTTCAATATCCCGATCACTTTTCGCGGACCGAATGGTCCGGCGCATCAGCTGGGCGCCACGCATTCGCACGCGACCGAATGTCTTTATGCGAATGTGCCCGGTCTGAAAATTTGCACGCCCGCGACTCCGCGCGATGCGAAAGGCCTATTGAAAACTGCGATCCGCGACAACAATCCCGTTCTCGTTCTTGAATCGGAGATGCTTTACAGCTCGAAGGGAATGGTGGAGCCGGAAGATCAGGAATTGCTCATTCCGCTCGGTGAAGCTGAACGGAAACGCGAAGGCAGCGACGTGACGATTATTTGTTATGCGCAGACGGTGCCGCTTGCACTTGCCGCTGCGGAGAAGCTCGAAGAGGAGGATATTTCGGCGGAGATTCTCGACCTTCGCTCGATCAAACCGCTCGACGAAAAAGCGATCTACGATTCAATCCGCAAGACGCATCGCGTTGTCATCGTCGAGCAAGATCGGCCTTTCTGCGGCATTGGTGCGGAGATCTGTTATCGCATCCAGAAAAATATTTTCGATCAGCTTGATGCCCCGATCCTGCGTGTCGCGCAGGAGGATGTGCCGATGCCGTACAACGAGCAGTTGGAGAAGGCAGTGCTCCCAAGCGCGGAGAAGTTGATCGCCGCGGTCAAAAAAGTTTGTTACGCCAACGACTAATCGTCATGCCTGAAATTCAAATGCCGAAGCTGAGCGACACCATGACTGAGGGGACGCTTGTCGTTTGGAAAAAAAAGAAGGGCGACAAGGTCACGGCCGGAGAGGTCATTGCGGAAATCGAGACGGATAAGGCGACGATGGAGTGGGAGTCGCCCGAGGATGGAACGCTTACCGAGATTTATGTCGAAGAAGGCGGCAAGGTAAACGTCGGCGAAAAGATCGCGTTCATTGGCGAGGAAGGCGAAGCGGAAGAGGAAGACAAGCCGAAGGAAGGAAAAAAGGCGCCGACTGAAATAGAGAAGCCTGCGCCCGCAGGGGAGAAAAAACCTGAGACGGCGCCGCCGAAAGAAAAATCGAAGGAAAAGAAAATTGAAACGAGCGACGAAAAGCGAGCAAACGCATCGCCGGTCGCGCGCCGCGTCGCAGCCGAACTTGGGGTTGATCTTGCCAGTTTGAAAGGAACCGGCCCCGATGGTCGTATCACTGAAACCGACGTGCGCGGCGCAGCGAAATCTGTAGCCGCGGGCGCTGACCGCGGTCCGGCGCCAAAGCAAACCGCACCGACAACCAAGTCCGGCGCGGGCACGCGCCTCAATTTAACTGGCATGCGTAAAGTGATCGCGCAGCGATTGGTCGCCAGCAAAGGACCGGTGCCGCATTTTTATCTCAATATCGAGATCGATGCCGGTCCGCTGATGAGCGCACGCGCAGAACTCAAATCGGGCGGCGAAAAAAGTGACAGTGCGAAAATAACCGTAAACGATTTCGTCTTGAAAGCGGCGGTCGCCGCGGCGGTGAAAGTTCCCAAGGCAAACGCCTCCTTTGATGGCGACGCGATTCTGCAATATGCCGATGTCGATCTCGGCGTCGCGGTCGCGATCGATGATGGTTTGCTCACGCCCGTCATTCGCGCGGCGCAAAACAAATCGCTGCGCGAGATCAGCGAGGCGGCCAAGGACCTGGCACATCGCGCGCGCAACAAGCGAATGAAGCCGGAGGAATTTCAAGGCGGCAACTTCACCGTCTCGAATCTCGGCGGCATGGGTATCGATTCCTTCAGCGCCATCATCAATCCGCCGCAAGGCTTCATCCTCGCGGTCGGTGCCATCAGAAAAGTTCCAGTCATCGATAACTGCGAGCAGATCGTCG